>SXYE01000038.1 GCA_005789325.1 Actinomycetota bacterium | reverse complement strand
CTGCTGCTCAAGCTTTGGGGTTGAAATAAATGTCAAAAGTTTCAGGTGCTGTAAGAGTGGTTGTTCCTGCATCCAGTGCCAATCTTGGCTCAGGATTTGATTCAGCAGGCTTAGCCCTAAGCATGTTTGATGAAATAGAAGCGTCATTTACTGACAAACCAGGTGTGCAAGTAGACGTTGATGGGGAAGGAAGAAATTCTTTACCTCGTGATGAAAATCATTTAATAGCACGTGTGATGTTAAAAACTTTTGCCAATCTTTCTATGCCTGTGCAAGGCCTTTATCTTCGTTGCATCAACAGAATTCCTCATGGCAGAGGTCTGGGATCTTCTGCCGCAGCAATTTCTGCAGCCGTAGTTGCAGCAAGAGCATTAGCTGGAACTCAAGGAACCAGAATGGATGATCAAGGTGCTTTGGAATTAGCCAGTTCTCTAGAAGGACATCCCGATAATGTGGCTGCTTGTCTTTACGGTGGTTTCACAGTTTCTTGGATTGATGAAAATTCATTAGCAAGGGCAGTAAAAATAAAAGCACATGAATCAATTATTCCTGTGGTAATGATTCCCAGATTTGAAGTTGATACCGAACAAGCAAGAGCTCTTTTGCCATCTCATGTTCCTCATCGTGATGCCTCATACAACATTTCTCGAAGTGCACTATTGGTTCATGCGATGACAAGTGATCCTGACTACTTATTTGAAGCAACATCTGATCGAATTCACCAGGAATATAGAAGACCTTCTATGCAATCAGCTTCAGCATTAGTCTCAAGTTTGCGCATGAAAAATCATGCTGCCTATATTTCTGGTTCTGGTCCAACTGTTTGTGTGTTAACAAATAGTGAAAAAGTTGAAGAAGTAATCTCTTTAGTTCCTGACGAATTTGAAGCCCAACAACTAACAATTGCCCAATCAGGGGCAAGTGTTCAGTAGGGGTTTTTAAAAACCTCACCCAGCAGGTTTTGCCCCCGTACTTGAACCCCAGGCCTAGAACCTGCTATTCTTTCAGTTGTCCGGCCGATATTGGCCAAAGATGGCAAATTCCAAAAGATAAAATTCGCTAACTTTTCAAACCAAATTAAAACAGGACCGGATCTCTCACACGAAACTAATTAAACGATTACTGGTGTGAAGAAGTATTGAAAGGAAAAATCCTTAAGGTGACTGACACCTCGTCAAAGCTTTTGCCTGAATTAAGGCAAATGGCTGCAGCTCTGGGAATTCCTGACGCAGCAACAATGAGAAAAAGTGAACTTGTCGAAGCAATCGATCAACGCGGAAATGGCGGAAATAAAAGTATGACCACAAATTCTGATATCCCAGAAGATGATGTTATTGAAGAATTTAGAGAAGAAACTGACACTCGCGTAGAACGCGATGACAGAAATGAAGACAGAGGCGACGATCGCGGTTCTTATAACCGAGAAGATCGTGGCAGCTACAACAGAAACGATCGCGGAAATGATGACCGCGGCGGTTACAGAAGAAATGACCGCAACGACAGAAACGATCGCAATGACAGAAATGGTGATCGCAATAGCCGTTCCAGATTTAGAGAACGCGGTTCCAGAAGAGAACGCGATGATTTTGAAATCAAAGAAGATGATGTATTACTGCCAGTAGCAGGAATCATCGACTTATTAGAAAACTATGCATTCGTAAGAACTTCCGGTTATTTACCTGGTCCAAACGATGTTTATGTTTCTATGGGATTAGTTCGTAAATTTGGTTTAAGAAAGGGTGACGCAGTCACCGGTTCAATTCGTCAACCTAAAGAAGGCGAACAAAGACAAAAGTTTAACCCTTTGGTTCGTGTTGAAACCATTAACGGTTTAACTCCAGAAGAATCTGCCAAGAGATTAGATTTCTCCAAACTAACGCCTCTTTATCCACAAGAGCGCTTAAGACTTGAAACTGAAGGCAATAACTTAACTACACGTGTTATTGATTTAGTTGCCCCAATTGGTAAAGGTCAAAGAGGTTTGATTGTTTCACCACCAAAAGCTGGTAAAACAATGGTCTTGCAAGCAATTGCAAATGCCATCACTACCAACAATCCAGAAGTTCATTTAATGGTTGTTTTGGTTGATGAAAGACCAGAAGAAGTAACCGATATGCAACGCTCTGTTAAGGGTGAAGTAATTGCTTCAACTTTCGACAAGCCTGCAGAAGATCACACAACTGTGGCTGAACTTTCAATTGAAAGAGCAAAACGTTTAGTGGAAATGGGTCACGATGTTGTGATCTTGCTTGATTCCATGACACGTCTTGGTCGTGCATATAACTTGTCTGCTCCAACTTCAGGAAGAATTCTTTCTGGTGGTGTTGACTCAGCTGCTTTGTACCCACCTAAGAAGTTCTTCGGTGCTGCTAGAAATATCGAAAATGGTGGATCATTAACAATCATTGCCACAGCTTTGGTTGAAACAGGATCTCGAATGGACGAAGTGATTTTCGAAGAATTTAAGGGAACAGGAAACATGGAACTTAAACTCGATCGCAAACTTGCTGATCGAAGAATTTTCCCTGCTGTTGATATTGATTCTTCAGGAACAAGAAAAGAAGAAATTCTTATGTCTCCAGATGAACTAAAGATCATTTGGACACTTCGCAGAGTGCTTCATGCCCTAGACCCACAACAAGCAATCGAGCTCTTACTAAACAAGTTGCGTGAGACAAAAACGAACTTTGAGTTCCTCTTGCAGGTACAAAAGACCACCCCAACCACTAACGGCGATGACGCTGAATAGAATTGGTTACTAGGAAATAGAAGACGGAGCATTGAAAAGATGAAACCAGAAATTCATCCAGATTACGCAGAAACAACTGTTACCTGCTCATGTGGAAACACATTTCAAACTCGTAGCACTGCACAAAATGGTGTTATGCATGCAGAAATTTGTCAACAATGCCATCCTTTCTATACCGGTAAACAAAAGATTTTGGATACCGCAGGTCGTGTATCAAAGTTCGAGAAGCGTTACGGCAAAAGCGCCAACAAATAGCTAATCTTACGGACGTCGGTTTTAAAACACATTTAATTGTGTTTTGAAAAACCGGCGTCCGTTTTGTTTTATCTATTTGATTTGGAGAGTTTAAGGAGGGTGAAAGCAAATGTTTGAAGGTGTAGTTGATTTAGCTGCAGAGCTAGTTGATCTCGAACATCAAATGTCTGATCCTAAACTTCACTCTGATCAAAATAAGGCCCGCCAAGTTGGCAGAAGATTTGCTGAACTAAAACCAATTGTTGCAACCTGGCGTGAATATCAAAAACTTGTGGAAGATCATGCTGCCGCTGTTGAACTATCAATGGATGATTCTTCATTCAAAGCCGAAGCAGAAAAAATAGCAGCAGAAGTTCAAGTTTTAGCCGACAAATTACAAATGATGTTAATTCCTCGAGATCCACTTGATGGCAAAGATGTAATAGTCGAAGTTAAATCTGGTGAAGGTGGCGAAGAATCTGCTTTGTTTGCCGGAGATCTAGTTCGCATGTATTTAAGATTTGCTGAAAAGCGTGGTTGGAAAGCAACACTTATTGATGCGGTTGATTCAGACATGGGTGGATACAAAAACGCTTCCATTGCAATTAAAGCTAAAGGAAATCCTGAAATAGGAACCGCACCTTATGCCTGGATGAAACACGAGGGTGGAGTTCACCGTGTGCAACGAGTTCCAGTTACTGAATCTCAAGGAAGAGTACACACTTCTGCAGCTGGTGTTTTAGTTTTTCCTGAAGCAGAAGAAATTGATGTTGAAATAAATAATGAAGATATACGAGTTGATGTTTATCGATCATCTGGTCCAGGTGGACAATCTGTTAACACCACAGATTCAGCAGTTCGAATTACACACATCCCAACCGGCATTGTGGTTTCTTGCCAGAATGAAAAAAGTCAATTACAAAATAAAGAATCAGCTTTAAGAATATTAAGAGCAAGATTACTTTCTGCTGCTGAAGAAGCCAGAGCGCAAGAAGAATCAGCTTCTCGAAAATCACAAGTAAGAACAGTGGATAGATCAGAGAGAATTAGAACATATAACTTTCCTGAAAATCGTTTAACAGATCACCGCACTGGTTTTAAATCTCACAATTTGGACCAAATATTAAATGGTGATTTAGATCCTGTCTTGCAATCTTGTGTGGATATGGAAATCACACAAAAGTTGGCTGAGGTAGGAGAAACTCGGTGAGCAAATTAACAAGAAGTGTTCTTGTTGATATTGAATTAAGACTTAAAAATGCTGGAGTGCCTAGTCCTCGCTTTGATGCCGAATCTTTAGTCGCATATTCATTAGGAATTGAAAGAAATCGCGTTGGTTTAGTTAAAGAAATAGACAATGAACAATATCGTGAACTTGAAAAACTGGTTGAAAAAAGGGTCAGAAGAATCCCTCTGCAACACATTTTAGGGGAACAAGGTTTTAGAAGACTTGTTTTAGAAGTTGGTCCAGGAGTTTTCATTCCTCGCCCAGAGACTGAGCTTTTAGTTGAATCAACAATTAGATATTTAAAGGATAAGAATCAAGACAAAAACATTGTTATTGATCTATGCGCAGGCTCAGGAGCAATATCCCTTGCTATTGCAACTGAAGTTAGCAATTGTGAAGTTTATGCAGTTGAAAAATCAAAAGATGCTTTTGAGTACTTAACTAAAAATATTGAAAACAATAAAGAAAACTTAACAAAAGCTAAGGCTAAATTTGTGGCAATAAATTCAAGTATCCGAGAGCCAATCAGCGATTTTTCTGCTCTGGTTGGAAAAGTTGATGTTCTGGTTTCAAATCCGCCCTACATTCCAAACAAGATGATTCCTCGTGAACCAGAAGTAAAAGATCATGAACCAGAGATGGCACTATTTAGTGGCACAGATGGTTTAGATCTTGTAAAAATTGTTATAAAGATGGCAACAGATTTATTAAAACCTGGTGGATTTATTGCTATTGAACACGCAGATGTGCAAGGTTCTAGTGTGGATGAAACCGGTGTTCCTTTTCATTTACTTGAATCCAAGGCGTTTTCAAAAGTAGAAGATAGAAGAGATTTAAATGGTTTACCAAGATACACAGTTGGTTTCAAAATATGATTCGTAAATTTTCTATGGAAAATGAAATTCAAAGAAAAGATGGCCTCATAGCCGCAACAGCTGCAGCAAAACGTGGTGACTTAGTGGTATTGCCCACCGACACTGTTTATGGATTAGGAACAGATGCCTTCTCACCTAAAGGTCCACAAAAACTTCTAGCAGCAAAAGGTAGAGAAAGAAATATGCCAATTCCTGTTTTAGTGGGACATGTTAAAGCTTTAGATGGTTTAGCACAGCGCGTTGATCCCATCACAAAAGCATTAGCCGAAGCATTCTGGCCAGGAGCTTTAACAATTATTGTGAAAGCTCAACCAACATTGCGCTGGGATTTGGGAGAATCAAATCAAACAGTGGCATTGAGAATGCCACTTAATCCAATTGCAATTGAATTATTGAACGCGGTAGGACCAATGGCAGTAAGTAGTGCCAATAAAACAGGACAACCTGCAGCAACCAATGTTGATGAAGCTATTGCTCAACTTGGGGAAGAAGTGACTATTTATTTAGATGGGGGACAAACCCCGGGCAATGTTTCATCCACAATCGTGGATGTTTCATCTGGTGAAATAAAACTACTTCGCCAAGGAGTGATTTCACTAGAGGAAATTCGTCTTATAGTGCCAAGTATTGAAATTGTGTCATAGTATTTCAACCAAGTGATTTGGGGAGGAAATTCAAAAATGGGAAATAGCACTTTCTGGGGTCCAGATTGGGACTCATTAGCAAAGCAAGATCCAGAAATTTCATCTCTATTACTTAAAGAATTAGAACGTGCTCGTGGAGGTTTGCAATTAATTGCCAGTGAAAACTTCACTTCTCCTGCAGTCTTAGCAGCTTTGGGAAGTACTTTCAGCAACAAATATGCCGAAGGCTATCCAGGTAAACGCTATTACGGTGGTTGCTCAGTAGTTGATGAAGCAGAAGTTGTTGGAATTGAAAGAGCAAAGAAATTATTTGATGCAGATCATGCAAACTTGCAACCACATTCTGGAGCTAGTGCAAATATTGCAGTTTATGGTGCTTTCACAAAACCTGGTGACACAGTTTTAGCAATGAGTCTTGCTCAAGGTGGACACTTAACTCACGGTTCACCTGTTAGTTTTTCTGGTAAATGGTTTAACCCAATTGGTTACTCAGTTGATCCCAAAACAGAATTAATCGATTATGACAATGTAAGAGATTTAGCTAAACAACATAAACCAAAAATGATTGTGGCAGGTGCAACTGCATATCCACGATTGGTTGATTTTAAATTGATGAGAGAAATTGCTGATGAAGTTGGCGCCATTTTATGGGTCGATGCAGCGCACTTTATTGGCCTTGTTGCAGGAAAAGCTATTCCAAGTCCTGTTCCATATGCAGATGTTGTTTCATTTACAACACATAAAGTTTTGCGTGGTCCACGCGGGGGAATGATTGTGTGTAAAGCACAGCATGCTCAAGCAATTGATAAGGCAGTATTTCCAATGATGCAAGGTGGACCATTAATGCATGGAGTTGCAGCAAAGGCTGTGGCATTAAAAGAATGCGCCACACCTGAATATCAGCAATACACAAAAAATGTAATTGCTAATGCTCAAGCTTTATCTGAAGGTTTGAAGTCAGAAGGCATGAGACCAGTAAGTGGTGGAACAGATACTCATCTTGTGTTACTTGATTTAACACCAATTGGTGTTAATGGAAAAGATGCAGAGAAACGCTGCGATGCTTCTCGAATTACTTTAAATAAGAATCCAATTCCAAATGATCCGCTTCCTCCAATGACAGCAAGTGGTATCCGTGTTGGTTCACCATCTGTCACCACACAAGGCATGGGAGTTGCAGAAATGAAGCAAATTGCATCATTTATTGCTCAAGCTGTGAAGAGCGAAACAGGTCATGACAAGATTGCTGATGGAGTTAATAAACTTTGTAAGGCATTCCCTGCATATCCACAAAGCTAATTGACATAAGAAAGTAGTAAAACCTTGCGTGAGTATTTGTTAGTACTCTTGGCAACTGCGTTCATTACTTATTTAACAACTCCAATTGCACGATATGGTGCACTTCGTTTTGGTTTCATGGCAACCGTGCGTGATCGAGATGTGCACGATCGACCAATTCCACGTTTAGGTGGATTAGCAATGGTGGCAGGTTTATTGGCCGGATTATCACTGGCATCACAACTTCCTTTAATAAGTAATGTTTTTAAAGATGGCAGTCAAATAAGAGCACTCTTAGCTGGCGCAGGAATTTTAGTTTTACTCGGAGTAATTGATGACAAGTGGTCAATAGATGGACCAGTAAAATTAGCGGGACAAACACTGGCAGCAGCAGTTATGGCTTCGCAAGGAATTTCTCTTATTTGGTTACCTTTGCCTTTTGTGCAAGGAACATTAAGTCTTGATCCTTTAACTGGTGTTTTATTAACAGTTTTAATTGTTTTGATAACAGTTAATGCGGTTAACTTTGTTGACGGTTTAGATGGCCTAGCAGCAGGTGTAGTGGGGTTAGGAGCTGCCGCATTTTTTGCTTACAGTTATTTACTAAGTGTGGAGTTTGGGTTTTCTAGAGCTACTTTGCCAACTTTAATTTCAGCACTTTTGGTAGGAATTACTTTAGGATTTTTACCCCACAACATGTTTCCTGCCCGAGTTTTTATGGGTGATACCGGTTCGATGTTAATTGGTTTGATGTTGGCTGCTTGTGCAATTACTTTGACTGGTCAAACAGATCCTGGTGCCCTGGAATTAACAAGTGTGTTACCGAGCTTTTTACTTATTCTTTTGCCTCTGGCTGTTATTGCTGTTCCACTGTTTGATCTGGCATTAGCAGTGTTAAGAAGAACTAGAAGAGGTGCCAATATTTTTACCCCGGATAAAGAACATTTGCATCACCGTTTGCTAGAAAGAGGTCACTCACACAGAAGGGCTGTGATGCTGATGCATGCAGGAACTGCTGTTTTGGCATTTGCCACAGTAAGTACTGCTTTTATTCCATTTCTATATTCCTTGTCTGGCCTTATTGCAGGTTTGTCATCTTTGATTTACTTTGGAAGAAGAAGAGATCCTAAGAAAGCAGTGGCGGGGTAAATGACAATCGAAAACAAAATTATTGTTTCAGGTTTAGTGCCAACTTTGGTTGTGGGAATTTTGTTTTCTATCGGATCAGGCATTTTCACAGATGCACAAGCAGGCTATTCAGCTTTAGGGGGAATGGTTTTAACCTTGGCTTTTTTTGTATTTGGTCAATACATAATCGGTCGAGTTTTACTTACTAAGCCCGAAATTGGTTTAGGAGTAGCAATGATTGTGTATTTAACTCAATTAATTGTGTTACTTGTGTTAATAAAGTTACTAAGGGATGCACCTTGGCTTGATGGAAGGTCATTTGGCATCGCAATTCTTGCTTCCACACTTTCTTGGACAGTTGGATCTGTTTGGGTGATGGCAAAACATAAAAATGTGGTGATTGAACCTGTAACCCCCCAGGCTTCAAAGTTGTCAAAAGACGACTAGCATTTTATTGGTGAGCGAACACAACAACTTTCGAACCCGCAAGACAACCTCAGATGATCCATGGGCAATTTTTGGACGTTTGGTTTCTGGAATTTTAATTTACGGAGGCCTTGGTTGGTTAATTGGAACTTGGGTAAATAAGGTAGAAATGTTTGTAGCTGCTGGAGTGATTCTAGGAATTTCTTTAGCACTTTATATGACTTATAAACAATTAAATTTTAAGCCGTAAGGAAGGAAAGAAAAAAGTGAAGCCTATTAGAGGTTTATCTCATGGCTAACTTTATTTCTTTAGCTGAAGTTACTTGTAAATTTGGTGACCAAGCATGTCCTTTCCCCGCGCCGGGAGCAGGAATATTTGAGTGGCGTGCCATAACATCTCTAAATCTTGGAATTACTTCAATTGATATAACCAAACCAGTAATTTTAGCTCTTCTTTGCACAGTGATTGTAAGTGTGGTTTTCTTAGCAGCTTTTGCTAGACCAAAACTAGTTCCAACGGGATTACAAAACGTTGTTGAAGTTGGGTACTTGTTTGTGCGAGACAATATTGCCCGAGAAATTATGGGTAAAGACGGCGATCGTTTCGTTCCATTGTTAACTTCTTTGTTCTTCTTTGTCTGGACCATGAACGTTATGGCCATCATTCCGGTAGCACAGTTTCCAGTGTCATCAAGATTTGCTTTCCCAGTAGTTTTGGCCCTAATTGTGTGGCTTCTCTATATGTTCTTGGGAATGAAAAACCAAGGTGTGGTTGGTTACTTTAAAAATATTGCTTTCCCTCCAGGTATGCCAATTGGAATTTATCCATTACTTACCCCTATTGAATTACTATCAACAATCATTATTAGACCAGTCACTTTGGCCATTCGTCTATTTGCCAACATGTTCGCAGGCCATTTACTGATTACCGTTTTCACTGTCTCTGCTTGGTATTTGCTGAATCTGACAAATTTTGTTGGTTTTGTCTCAGTAATTGGATACTTAGGTTCCATAGTTTCCTTCTTCGTGACTATCGTCTTAACAGGATTTGAAATGTTTATCCAAGCACTTCAAGCCTTCATCTTCACGTTGTTAACGGCTGTATTTATCTCCAGCTCGTTGCACGCGGAGCACTAAAGAAAAAGAATTCCTGCAACAAATAGTTGTGGGATAAAGAAAGAAAAGGAAAAGGGAAACATGATGATCCTCGCGGAAATCACTGGTTCACTTGGTTCGATCGGTTACGGACTTGCCGCAATTGGTCCAGGTGTCGGAATCGGCATCATCTTCGGTAACGGTGTGCAAGCAATTGCTCGTCAACCTGAGGCTTACGGTGTAATTCGCCAAAATATGATTTTGGGTTTCGCACTTGCAGAAGCTTTAGCATTGATTGGTTTCGTTGCACCATTCGTTTTCGGCGCATAACTAACAACCAAAAACTGGAGTGTGAATATGAACTGGATCCTCGCAGCAGAGGGTACAGGGGGCAATAGCAATGTTTTGTTGCCACCAACCTATGAATTAGTCATAGGAACTATTGCATTTTTTACTATCTTCTTCTTGCTTTCAAAGTTTGCTTTGCCAAACATTAAAAAGACATTAGAAGCTCGTACTGAATCAATTGAAGGTGGCATTGCTAAAGCTGAAAAAATGCAACAAGAAGCTTCAATTACTTTGGCGCAATATCGCCAACAGTTATCTGATGCCAGAAGCGAAGCAGCAAAAATACGTACTGCTGCTGAATCTGAGCGAACTAATTTAATTAGTGAAGCCAGAAACGAAGCTCAAGCTGTTGCACAAACTGTTACTCAACAAGCAAACGCTCAAATCGAAGCAGAAAAATCAAAAGCGGTTAATGAATTACGCCTAGATGTTTCAAAATTAGCTATCGATTTAGCTAGCAAAATCGTTGGTGCCTCATTACAAGATGATGCACGAGCAAAGGCAGTGATTGATCAATTTATTAAAGATCTTGAATCTGCTGGAGGTAAACGCTAAATGTTAGGTGCCAGCAAGATCGCTTATCAGTCATTAATCAAACTTGTAGATTCTAATAAGAATTTGCATTCAATTGAAAACGGCGAAAGCATTCTTTTGTTGGCAGATGCCATTACTGGTAGTAAAACACTTCTCACCACACTGACGGATTCAGGTATTTCACCTGAGGCAAGAGCAGGAGTTGCAAAAGATGTTTTGGCCAAGATTGGCACTAATGAGGCAGTTTCATTAATTTCTGAAGCTGTGAAAATGCGTTGGAGTGAAACTCAAGATTTAGTTCAAGGCATGGAGGCAAGTGGGGCAAGAGCACTATTTGCAGCTAGTGAAGTTAAAAATGAGCTAGATCGAGTTGAAGATGAAGTATTTGCTTTTGAGCGAGCAATCGCTGCAAGTGGGGAACTTGAACTATTACTTGCCGATCCAAATATGACAAAAGACGCTAGAAATAGTGTGATTAATGATTTAGTGGGCAAAACTTTTAGCGCCACCTCAATCTTGTTAGTTAATCACGCCATAAGTCATCGCCATGGAAGATCAATTACTTCTGCTTTAGGAGATTTACAAAAATTAGCTGCAGCAAGACGAGGTCGAGTCTTAGCTGAAGTTACAAGTGCAATTGCATTAACCAGTGACCAAGAACAAAGACTCACAACTGCATTGACTGCAATTTATAAACAGGAAGTGCAGGTACAAGTTGTGATTGATAAAAGAGTAATCGGCGGAGTTGCAGTTCGTGTTGGAGATGAAGTAATCGATGGCACAGTCGCAAACCGTTTAGCACAAGTAAGACGCCAGCTCGCTGGTTAAAACTAAAAACTTCCTGCTGTTGCAAAGTTTGCAAGAGCAGAATAAAGAAAAAGTAGAAAGGCAGTATCAAAGATGACTGAACTCCAGATCAAACCTGAAGATATCCGGAGTGCAATCGAGCGAAACGTTGCCAATTTCAATCCGAAAACTTCCAAGGATGAAGTAGGACGTGTAGCCGAAACCGGTGACGGTATTGCCCGCGTTGAAGGTTTGCCATCAGCAATGACAAGTGAGCTACTTGAATTTGAAGGTGGACTATTAGGTGTAGCTCTTAACTTAGATGTTTCAGAAATCGGTGCTGTTCTTTTAGGAGATCCTTCAGGTATCCAAGAAGGACAAGAAGTTAGACGTACCGGTCGTGTATTAGAAGTTCCAGTAGGAGATGGCTTCTTAGGTAGAACTGTTGATCCACTAGGAAATCCAATTGATGGTTTAGGTGCCATTAAAGCAAGTGCACAACGTGCTCTTGAATTACAAGCACCAACGGTAGTTGAGCGCCAACCTGTTAAAGAACCACTTGAATTTGGTATCAAAGCAGTAGATGCAATGACAGCAGTTGGTCGTGGTCAACGCCAATTAATCATTGGTGATCGCGGAACTGGTAAAACTGCTCTTGCAATTGATGCGATTATTAACCAAAAACAAAACTGGTTATCAGGAGATCCTAAGAAACAAGTTCGCTGTATATATGTAGCGATTGGTCAAAAGGGTTCAACTATTGCATCTGTTAGAGCAACTCTAGAAAAATACGGTGCACTTGAATACACCACCATTGTTGCTGCAACAGCGTCAGATCCAGCAGGTTTCAAATACATCGCCCCATATGCAGGTTCTGCAATCGGTCAGCATTGGATGTATGAAGGAAAACCTGCACTAATTGTGTTTGACGATTTAACAAAACAAGCAGAGGCTTATCGAGCTGT
>SXYE01000037.1 GCA_005789325.1 Actinomycetota bacterium | reverse complement strand
GGCAATAGACCCAACCTACATTTTTTCTGGTGCGCTCACTCCGAGAAGATCAAGGCCATTCTTTACTACTTGTTTAGTGGCAGCACACAGCACCAAACGCGCAATAGTCTCATCTGTCACAGGCTCCCCAACCAGAGGTAACACCCGACAAGCTGAATAAAAAGAGTGATAAGCAGTTGCTAATTCTTCCAAATACCTTGCAACTCTGTGAGGTTGTCTTAGTTGTGCCGCAGAAGAAACAATTCTAGGAAATTCACTCAAAGCACCTAGAAGTTCTGCTTCTTGTTCAGTTACTAATGCTGCGGGATTAAATTTATTTTTTTGCCAATCAATTCCTTTTTCTTGCGCAGATCTAATTACTGCAGCAATACGGGCATGTGCATATTGCACATAAAAAACAGGATTGTCATTGGTGTGAGAAGTTAATAAATCAATTTCTAAAGTTAAAGGAGTATCAACTGGATATCTTGTCAAGGTATAGCGTGCTGCATCAACTCCAACTTCATCAACTAAATCTTCCAGAGTAATAATGTTGCCTGCTCGTTTACTTAGTCTTACTTCTTGACCATTTTTGAGCATTTTCACAAGTTGACCAATTAATACTTCAACGTTTTTATCAGGATCATCTCCTGCACAAGCTGCTACTGCTCTTAATCTGTTTACATACCCGTGGTGATCTGCACCTAAAAGGTAAATATTGACATCATTTCCCCTGCTTCTTTTATCAACGTAATAAGCAGTGTCTGAAGCAAAATAGGTGTATTCGCCATCTGCTTTTATTAAAACTCGATCTTTGTCATCACCAAAATCTGTGGTTTTTAACCAAGTTGCACCTTCATGTTCAAAGACGTGTCCATGTTTTTTAAGAAGTGCTAAACCTTTTTCCACCGCCCCACTGGAATGTAAAGATCTTTCTGAATACCAGACATCAAAATGTGTTCTGAATCCATCTAAAACATTTTGTTGCTGCTTGAGCTGCCTTTTATATCCTTCTTCTCTAAATTCAATTTCTTGTTTATCTTTACTTAATTTAAGAATTTCAGGTCTTTCTTTAACTATTTCTGCTGCTAAATCTTTGACGTAAGCCCCGTGATAACCATCTTCTGGAATTGCTTCATTATTTGCTACCGCACAAATTGAAATACCGAATTTATCTAGTTGTGCTCCTCGATCATTTATATAAAATTCCCTAACAACTTTTGCACCACTAGCTGCTAACACTCGAGCAATCGCATCGCCTACTGCCGCCCAGCGAGTGTGTCCTAAATGAAGTGGGCCAGTTGGATTGGCACTAATAAATTCGATGTTTATGGTTTCATTATTAAGAGTCTTAGTGTGACCGTACTTATCTGCTTGTTCCAAGATTGATTTTGCTAATTCACCCAAACTTGCAGAATCA
Organism: Actinomycetota bacterium; assembly: GCA_005789325.1. GTDB lineage: Bacteria > Actinomycetota > Actinomycetes > S36-B12 > UBA5976 > ATZT02. Next base: position 11,778 of record SXYE01000037.1, on the reverse strand, counting down.
AGTGTGAAGTTAAGAAACCCAGGTCCTGCAATATCAACTTTCTTTAGCCCAGGATTTTTACTTAATACATCAACTAAAAGTTGGGCAACTTCCCTAGGGTTTTTCCCTGCTGATTTTGAAACCATCAAGGCGATATTGCTGGCAAAATCTCCATGATCTTTACTCTTTGGTCTTTCGATTTTAATTTCAGGAATCTCCGGCAAATCAAGTTTCTGGGATGCAACTAGTGACTCAAGACTTTCTTTAATAGTTTTCGATAGTTCTTCTGGAGTCATGTTCTAATCGTAGGCAGGTGTTAATCAAAAATAGTATTGCGCCATACGCTTATGTATATGTGGAAAATAGCTTTGGAACGAAAATGGTTGCTATTTCATCTTGTAACCGTTCTCGGCATTGGTTTTTGTTTAAGGCTTGGTGTTTGGCAGTGGATAAGAAGAGAAAGAATCGATTCCCAAACAGGTGAAGTTGTTATCAACTTACAAAGTGCTTTTTATTCATTTCAATGGATCTTCTTCGCAGTAGCCCTTGGGTGGTTTTGGTACAGATTCTTTAGGGATGAATACTTAGTTAGAACAGGTCAATTAAAGAAGAGGGAAGACTAAATGGACAAGGCTCTAAAACGCTTTCGCTTCATTGCCTATCTTGCTGGCATAATTCTTATACTTTTCACAATCGAAATTATCATCAAATACACACTTGGTCCTGAAATCCCTTGGTTTGCACAACTGCATGGAATTGTCTACATGATTTATTTGGTGATTGGTTTTGATATCTCAAGAAGAGCAAATTTAACTTGGGGTCAAACTCTGCTTGTTTTATTAGCCGGAACAATTCCTGTTTTATCTTTTGTCGCAGAAAAAAGAATTCGACGGCGGGTCCTTAATTCTTAAGTTGATTTAAACTTGAGAATTAATCTAAGCCCCCGTAGCTCAGTGGATAGAGCGTTGCCCTCCGAAGGCATGCGCGCGTGTTCGACTCACGCCGGGGGCACTTTAATTAAATGCTAAAGGTAATAAATCATCTAAATGATCTAGAAAATGATCTGCTTGATGAAGTTGTTCTTTTGCATGTGAAGTTAAAACAGCTGCAACGGTGCAGCCTGCAGATTTACCTGCAACAACTCCAGCTGGTGCATCTTCAATAACCCAACACTGATTCGGATTTAAACCAATTCTTTGCGCACCTAAAATAAATGGGTCTGGAAACGGTTTTCCTAACTTCACATCATTAAATGTCACAGTGTGATCAGGCATTTCAATTCCAGCTGCTTTTACTCTTGATAAGGCCAAAGGTATCGTGCAAGACGTAACAATTGTCCAAGGGATTTTTTTCTCATTTAATTCACTAAGTAATTCTTTGGCCCCAGCCATTGCGACAACTCCGGTTGTATCAGAAGTTTCTAAATGTTCAATCCGATCAACCCAATTTTTAATTTCATCTTCTGATCTATCTGCAAGCAGCATTCTCAGAGACTGCTCTGCTGGGATGCCGTGTAGGCCAACCATTTTTTCTAAAGGAATTTGTGCTTCCTGGGCTAGCTGAATCCAAGCTCTTTCCACAGCTGGTTTGGAATTGACTAGGGTTCCGTCTAAATCGAACAAAAACCCAATGTGACTCATGTAATAAGTCTATTTTGCTTATTAGTGATGCGCATTTTGTATTCGTTAACTACGCTTACAAATGAAGGCAAACGTAGGAGAAATTTTGTTACCCCAAGCAGCGTTAGATGGCCAATTAAATAACTGGCTGGAAGTTTTTGGTCCTTTTCTTTTTTATGCCATTGTGTGGGGTTTAGTTTTTGTTGGCACCGGACTTTTTGTTGGCGCCTTTGTGCCCTTTGTCACAGGTGATTCTTTATTGTTTGCAGCAGGTTTAATCGCTGCTAGTTCTTCCAATATAAATGTTGCCATTCTTGTAGGTGGAGTTTTTATTGCAGCTTTTCTTGGTGATCAAGTGGGATTCATAATTGGCCGTCATTACGGCAGACCCTATTTGGATAAACGAGGTGGAAGAAAAACCCAATTAATGATTAGAAAAACTGAAAATTTCTACCTCAAATATGGTTGGTGGGCAGTTGTAGTAGCACGCTTTATGCCTTGGGCTCGAGTAATAATTCCTGTCGTAGCAGGAGTTGGTCGAATGAATTATTACAAATTTCTAACAAGTAATTTTGTGGGTGCACTTGCTTGGGGTATCGGTATTACTCTAACTGGTTTTTACGCTGCCACAATTCCTGCAGTTAAATCAGGTGCTTATGCAATCGCAGCATTTTTTATCATCGGATCAATTGTGGCCGGAACAAGAACTTGGTTAGCAGATAGAAAAGTTTCTAACTAAAAATGTCTGGCTGGATATTACTTTCCGGTGGAAATGAATTTAGTGACAGTTATGCGAAAGCAGATTTAGCAGCACTTGAAAAAAGAGCAAATAAAAACAGTCCCCTTCTAGTTGTAGTTACTGCCCCATTTCCTACTCAAGAACTTGCCTATAAAACAGCACAGAAGTATTTCTCCAACCTGGGCATTGAAACATTGATGAGTCCAATATTGAGTGAAAATGATTTAACCTTGGAAAATATAGATCAAATTGCAAATGCTGATTCTATTTATATAGCAGGAGGAACCCCTGCTCGATTAGTTAAAAGTTTTATTGACACTGATGCTGAAGCTGCACTTAAAACGGCCCTCGATAGAGGTTGTGTGGTGATGGGCTCAAGTGCCGGTGCCATGTTGATGGGTTGCAAGGTTGTGATGCCTGGAGGAAATGAAATTGGGAGAGGATTAAATTTCTTGCCCAACCAAATAGTGCTACCCCACTTTGGATCAGGCTTTCCTGCCTGGACCCAAAAATTTCATAACCAAAAATTGGGCTTGGTGGGCCTAGCCGAAGGGTCGTCGCTATTAACATCAGTCCCATCTGTCCCAGGCCCCATTGAGTTTGGGCCAGTGAAGTATCTGGAAATAAATAATTAACAATTGAATAAGAGTGTTAGACCCTAACTCAGGCCAAATAGTCAATAAAATTTGCCTTATTAGTTGGCTCGCAACTAATACTGGGGAGGGAAAAAACTAGCTAATGGCAACATTGGATTCATATTTCCAAATTAAGCAAAGAAAATCCAGCGTAGGTCAAGAAGTTCGTGGCGGACTCGTCACGTTCTTAACGATGGCATACATCGTTGTGCTAAATCCGCTTATCTTGGGCTTTACCCAAGATGTCAACGGAAAATTCTTAGGTGGAGGAGACGCACCTAATCTTGCAGCAATTGCAGCCGCGACTGCTTTAGTTGCAGGAATTTTAACAATATTGATGGGGGCTGTTGCTAATTTTCCATTAGCTCTAGCGACTGGCCTTGGCATCAATGCGTTCGTTGCACGAATTGCAGCAGGCTATATGCCTTGGGAACAAGTAATGGGCTTAGTGGTGTTGGAAGGAATCATCATCACCGTCTTAGTTCTTACTGGTTTTCGTGTTGCAGTTTTCAAAGCAGTACCAACTCAATTAAAAATAGCGATCTCTGTTGGTATTGGTTTATTCATCGCACTAATCGGTTTAGTCGATGCAGGATTTGTTCGCCGTACCCAATCTGGACCTGTTCCAGTTGAACTTGGTGCGGGCGGAAACCTAGTTGGATGGCCAGTAGTGGTATTCATCTTTGGTTTGGTCCTGATTGCCATTCTTTATGCACGTAAAACCAAAGGTGCAATTTTGATCGGTGTAATTACAGCAACAATTTTGGCTGTAATTCTTGAATCCGTTTTCAAAATTGGTCCTTTGTTTACTGCTCCAGACAAAGTAAATCCAAGTGGTTGGAATCTAAACGTTCCAGCTCTTCCAAGCTCAATCATTGCTACACCTGATTTTGGGCTACTTGGTCAATTTGATTTGTTTGGTGGATTTGCTACTGCAGGATTCTTAACTGCAGCGCTTCTAGTGTTCACATTGCTGATCACAGACTTCTTCGACACCATGGGAACAATGACAGCAATTGGTGCAGAAGCTGGTTTGACAGATCGTAATGGAAACTTAGCAAATGCAGATCGAATCTTGCTGATCGATTCTGTTGCAGCTATGGCTGGCGGTGCAAGTGGTATTTCTTCAAATACTTCTTACATCGAATCAGCATCTGGTGTGGGCGAAGGCGCTCGTACCGGATTAGCAAGCGTCGTAACAGGAATTGCACTCTTGTTGACAACATTCTTGTCACCACTAGTTGCACTAGTTCCTTACGAAGCGGCAACTCCAGCATTGATCATCGTTGGATTCTTAATGATGACTCAAATCAAAGATATTGACTGGGCAGATATAACAATCGCGCTTCCAGCATTCTTAACAATTGTCTTGATGCCATTTACATACTCAATTGCAGTAGGTATTGGTGCAGGCTTTGTTACTCACGTTGTATTAAAAGTTGCAACAGGCAAATCCAAATCCATTCACCCATTGCTATGGGTTGTGGCTGGCGCCTTTGTGATTTATTTTGCAACAACTCCGATTAGAAATCTACTCGGATAGTTTCCTTAAAAAATAAAAATAAGGGCCAGAGAAATCTGGCCCTTATTTTTTGTCTGCTAATTAACTAGTCCAAGAAGTGTATAAAGGTCTTCCTTCGGCATAACCTGCAGCCGATTGAATTCCCACCACAGCTTTTTCGGCAAATTCAGTAATTGTTTTTGCTCCGGCGTAAGTAAATGATGAACGAATACCTGCGATTATTTCATCAACCAAATCTTCCACACCTGGTCTATTGGGATTTAAATACATTCGAGATGTTGAAATGCCTTCTTCAAACAAAGATTTACGTGCTCTATCAAAAGCATCTTCCCCACTAGTTCTTGCTGCAACTGCTCGAGCAGAGGCCATACCAAAAGATTCTTTGAAAAGTTTTCCTTGAGCATCCTTTTGCAAATCTCCTGGGGATTCATAAGTTCCAGCAAACCAAGAACCGATCATCACATGTGATGCACCAGCAGCAAGTGCCAAAGCAACATCTCGAGGATGTCTTACCCCACCGTCTGCCCAAACAGTTTTGCCATATTTTTTTGCTTCTAAAGAGCATTCCAAAACTGCAGAAAATTGGGGTCGACCAACACCTGTTTGCATACGTGTTGTGCACATCGCACCTGGTCCAACACCAACTTTAATAATGTCTGCACCGGCTTCAATTAATGCTTTTACCCCTGCTGCTGTGACAACGTTTCCTGCCACAATTGGAACTTGAGGATTCAACGCTTTAATTGCTTGCAATGCTTCAACCATTTTCTTTTGGTGACCATGTGCTGTGTCAACTACTAAAACATCAGCTCCTGCTTTGAGAATCTTCTCAGCACGTGAAGCCACATCACCATTAATTCCCACCGCCACAGCAATTATTAATTTGCCATTCTTATCCACTGCTGGGTCATAAAGACTTGCTCTTAAAGCACCGACTTTGGTTAAAATTCCTAAAAGTTTTCCATCTTTTGCAATTACTGGGGCAAGTTTAGTTCTGTTGTCATTTAAATAATCAAAAGCTTCACGCGGTGTTAGATCTTCAGTAATGGTGATTAACTCTTTACTCATAACTTGTTTAACTTGAGTAAATCGATCAACTTCATAGCAATCTTCTTCGGTGACAATGCCAATTGGTTTACCATCTTCAACCACAACTACTCCACCATGAGCTCGTTTGTGAATAATGCCCATTGCGTCAGCAACTGTTTGATCTGGATTTAAAGTTAATGGAGTGTCATAAAAAGTATTTCTACTTTTAACCCAATTAATGATTTCAGTGATAACTGGAAGTGGTACATCTTGTGGAATTACCGCAAGACCACCGCGGCGAGCAATTGTCTCTGCCATTCTTCGACCAGAAATTGCAGTCATGTTTGCAACAACTAATGGAATTGTGGTTCCTGTTTTATCGTGGGCGGCTAGATCTACTTCAACTCGTGAGGTGAGCTCTGAATGACTTGGGACCATGAATACATCGTCATAGGTCAAGTCGTAGGAAGGTTCAATTAAAAAGCGCACAAATCGAGAGTTTATGAGACAACTACGTTCCTGGCTAGATTGGACACTTTGTTAACGCTTAAGTCCATGTCTTTTCTTCTCTATATATATGAGTAGTAGCGTTGCTGCGTGAGCATTGACCCATATGAATTAGCAAAACAGTCTGCAGCCAAATTAGCGCAAATCACCAAAGTCTCTAATCATGATGTTTTGGTGGTCCTTGGATCTGGTTGGACTCCAGCAGCAGATGCACTAGGACAACCAAATGCAGAAATAACTGTTACGGACTTACCAGGTTTTAGTGCTCCAGCTGTGGCAGGTCATGCTGGAAAATTACGAAGTGTAAAAGTTGGAAATTCTCAAACACTTATCCAAATGGGAAGAACTCACTATTACGAAGGAAAAGGTACAGCTGCAGTTGTTCACTCAGTAAGAACTGCAATTGCCAGTGGAGTAAAAACAATAATTTTGACAAATGCCTGTGGTGGTTTACAACTTAAATGGAAACCAGGAACACCCATCTTGATTAGAGATCACATCAACCTAACTGGGGCAACACCATTAGTGGGCCCAAGATTTCTTGACTTAAGCGAAGTTTATTCAAAGAGATTAAGAAAAATTGCTCAAAATATTGATCCAAGTTTGGAAGAAGGAGTTTATGTTCAATTCCATGGTCCTCAATATGAAACACCAGCTGAAGTGCAAATGGCAATCAAACTTGGTGGAGATCTAGTTGGAATGTCTACTGCATTAGAAGCAATTGCTGCTCGCGAAGCCCAAGCAGAAGTTTTAGGTATTTCAATGGTTACAAATCCGGGTGCAGGATTAACTAGTGAGCATCTAAATCATGAAGAGGTTTTAGCTGCTGGTTTAGCGGCTGCTTCTCGAATGGGTGATTTACTAAAGAAGGTTATTGAAAAACTGTGAGTAAAGATTTAATTTCAATTGCCCAAAACTGGGCTGATCATGATCCTGATGAAAATACTAAACAACAAATTCTGAATTTAATTAAAAATAATGAAGTTGGCAAATTGGGTGAACTTTTTGCAGGAGATCTTGAATTTGGAACAGCTGGTTTAAGAGCTGAAATTGATGCGGGTCAATCTCGTATGAATCGAGCCGTTGTCATCAGAGCAACTTATGGATTATGTCATTACTTATTAAAAAAATATTCAAATAAGAAACCTAAATTAGTTGTGGGCAATGACGCAAGACATTTGTCTGATCAATTTGCACAAGATGTTTGTGGTGTTGCTATGACTCTTGGTTTAGAAGTCTTTCGACTTCCCTCTCGGATTCCCACGCCAGTTTTGGCTTTCGGGGTAAGACATTTAAGTGCTGAAGCTGGAGTAATGATTACCGCATCTCATAACCCGCCTAGAGACAACGGTTACAAAGTTTATGACCATTTAGGTGCAGGAATTATTCCACCGATGGATAAAGAAATAGCAGAACTAATTAAATCTGCACCCATGGCAAACCAAATTAAATTAACACCTGGGTGGACCGAAATCGATATCACAGATAAATATCATGAACGAGTATCTCAAATTGTTAATAATAATTTTGGGCAAATCAAGGTTGCTTTTACTCCGATGCATGGCGTTGGCCAAGAAACCTTTGATAAATGTATGAAACTTGCAGGATTTGATCCCTCTATAAATGTTAAAGAACAAACAAAACCAGATCCAGATTTTCCTACCGTGTCATTTCCAAATCCTGAAGAACCGGGTGCCATGGATTTGTTACTAAAACTTGCACAAGAAATAAGTGCTGATGTTGCAATTGCAAATGATCCAGATGCTGATAGATGTGCTGTTGCAATTCCTGAAAGTGGAAAATGGCGAGTACTAACTGGTGATGAATTAGGATTTTTAATTGCCTGGTGGTTGATCAAGCGAGCAGAATTAAATAATTCTCAACTAAAAGGTCAAATGGTTGCCTCAATTGTTTCAAGTTCTTTAGTTCCCAAAATTGCAGTAGCACATGGCTTAAAAGGTGCTACAACTTTAACTGGAGTTAAATGGATGGGTCACTTAGATGAACTCATTTTTGGCTACGAGGAAGCAATTGGTTATTGCACAGATCCTGAATACGTAAGGGATAAAGATGGAATATCTGTAGCTCTTAGAGTTGTCGAATTATTTTCATACTTAAAACAAGACAATATTTCTGCTGATCAAATACTTAATAGAATTTATGAGCAGTTTGGAGTTCATTTAACTAAACAGTTAAGCTTTAGATTTGATTCTGTGAAAAAAGCGATTGATATAACAAAGAAGTTAATCACGAATTCCCCATCACAAATTGGAGAATTCATAGTGGAAAAAGTTGAAGATATGAATAAGGGAATTGATGGATTACCGCCTACCTCTGGAATTAGATTGCTCACCAAAAATGCGAGGATAATTGTTAGGCCAAGTGGAACTGAGCCAAAATTAAAGTGCTATCTCGAAGTAACCACAAAGCCAGGAAATCCTCAGGAAAATAAGGCCATTGCCAAAAAAGAATTAGATTCATTGGCCGATTCTGTGCACCAACTACTCACAAGTATTTAGCTTTTTAACTACTTCGCTACGCTGTGAATGTGCTAAAAGACGATCCTTTGGTGTTACCTGCATTACTTCGTGATGCCACTAATAGTGATTCTGCTCTGAAAAAATTCTTAAATGGTCTATCTGGTGTTGACAAAGTTGGTGTAGAAGAAAGAGTTGCCAGATTAGGTACTCGTTCGATTAAGACAACGGCAAAAGCTGAAGGAATCGATTTAGCAATACGCATGATTGACTTAACAACTTTGGAAGGAATGGATACCAAGGGAAAAGTTAAATCACTTTGCGCTAAAGCCAAAAGACCTGATCCACTAGATCCAAGTGTGCCAAGTGTTGCAGCAGTTTGTGTTTACAGTGATTTAGTTTCAATTGCCAAAGAAAATTTAAGCGGAACTTCAATAAAAGTTGCAGCAGTTGCAACTGGATTTCCTTCAGGACGTGTTTCTCTTGCGGCTAAATTACAAGATACTTCCGATGCTGTTTCTCAAGGCGCAGATGAAATTGACATGGTAATTGATCGTGGAGCATTTCATGAAGGAAGATTTCTAGATATCTATGATCAAATTCAATCAATTAAACAGGTTTGTAAAGCAGCTCATTTGAAAGTTATTCTAGAAACTGGTGAGTTAAAAACTTACGATAACGTTAAAAAGGCTTCCTGGATTGCAATGCTGGCAGGAGCAGATTTCATTAAAACTTCGACTGGCAAAGTTCAACCAGCGGCAACACTTCCTGTTACCTTGGTAATGCTTCAAGCAATTAGAGACTTTGAATTAGCCACACATAGAAGAATTGGGATGAAGCCAGCTGGTGGAATTAAAACCACAAAAGATGCCATGAAATATCTAGTCGTTTTAAAAGAAACTTTGGGTGATAACTGGATGAATCCAGACATGTTCAGATTTGGGGCTTCAAGTTTATTAAATGATTTATTAATGCAAAGACAAAAAATGAAAAATGGTGCCTATTCTGGTCCAGATTATGTGACGGTCGACTAATGGTTTTTGAATACGCCCCGGCTCCAGAATCAACAAAAATCGTTAATTTGAAATCAAACTATGACTTGTTTATTGGTGGAAAGTTTGTTAAAACGAAAAGTGGTTCAACCTATAAAACTATAAATCCGGCTACCGAAGAAGTTCTTGCTGAAATTATCGAAGCAAGTCAAAAAGATGTGGATGAGGCAGTTAAAGCTGCTCGAAGAGCATACAAAACTTGGTCAAAACTTTCAGGTTCTGAACGAGGCAAATATCTTTATCGAATCGCACGAATTATTCAAGAAAGATCCAGAGAATTAGCAGTGCTTGAATCGATGAACAATGGAAAACCAATTAGAGAATCAAGAGACATAGATATTCCATTAGTTGCGGCACATTTCTTTCATTACGCAGGTTGGGCCGACAAACTTGACTATGCCGGTCTGGGTAAAAACCCACAAGCTTTAGGAGTTGCCGGACAAATCATTCCATGGAATTTCCCACTCTTAATGCTTTCTTGGAAAATTGCTCCAGCCCTAGCTGCTGGTAACACTGTTGTTTTGAAACCTGCCGAAACTACACCGTTAACTGCCATGTTGTTTGCAGAAATTTGCCAACAAGCAGAGCTTCCAGATGGTGTTGTAAACATAATTACTGGTGCTGGTCAAACTGGTCAGTATTTAGTAAATCATCCAGATATAGACAAAGTTGCTTTCACTGGTTCAACCGAAGTAGGACGCTTAATCGCACAATCAGTTTCAGGAACAAATAAAAAAGTTACGTTGGAACTTGGGGGCAAGGCCGCCAATATTGTTTTTGATGATGCTGCGATGGATCAAGCAGTTGAAGGTGTAGTTAATGGAATATTTTTTAACCAAGGTCATGTTTGCTGTGCAGGTTCTAGATTATTACTTCAAGAATCAATTTCTGATGAATTCTTAAATCTTCTTTATGCAAGAATGAAAACTTTGCGCTTAGGCGATCCGTTAGATAAAAACACAGATGTCGGAGCTATTAATTCGGCCTCACAGTTAGCAAAGATTAAGGAACTATCCGAATCAGGAAAATCTGAAGGTGCTCAGATGTGGAGTGCTCCTTGCGAAATTCCAAATAAAGGATTCTGGTTTGCTCCCACAGTTTTCACAAATGTTTCCTTATCCCATCGAATTGCTCGGGAAGAAATATTTGGACCAGTACTAAGTGTTTTAACATTTAGAACTCCTGATGAGGCAATTGAAAAAGCAAATAACACACCCTTTGGTTTAAGTGCGGGAATTTGGACCGAAAAAGGATCAAGAATTCTAGAAGTTGCCCACAAATTAAGAGCAGGTGTGATCTGGGCAAACACATTTAACAAATTTGATCCGACAAGTCCTTTCGGTGGATATAAAGAATCAGGTTATGGTCGCGAAGGTGGACGCCATGGACTTGAACCATATTTGAAAGCGGGTAAATAAATGTCAAACTTAGACGTTAAGAGAACGGCTAAATTATTTATCGGTGGAGCTTTCCCCCGCTCTGAATCTGGTAGAACCTATGAAATTTTTGATAAGAACAAAAAATTTGTAGCAAATGTTGCTTTAGCTTCAAGAAAAGATGCCAGAGATTGTGTTGTTGCTGCAAGATCTGCATTTACAAAATGGTCAGAAGCTACTGCCTATAACCGTGCCCAAGTTATGTATCGCGTATCAGAAATAATGCAAGGTCGTCGTGATCAGTTTGTTGAAGAATTAAGTTATTGGGCTAAATCAAAGAAGGAAGCAGAAAAAGAAGTTGATGAAGCAATAAACAAAATGGTTTGGTTTGCTGGCTGGTCAGATAAATTAGCCATGGTTACTGGATCAAATAATCCTGTGGCTGGCTCATTTTTTAATTTCTCTGTTCCTGAGCCAACTGGTGTAGTGGCAACAATTGCACCTGAGAAATCATCTCTTCTAGGACTAGTTGAAGCAATTGCATCAGTCATTGTCAGTGGAAACTCAGTGATTGTTATTGCCTCTGAAACTCAACCCCTTGCCGCTGTTTCACTTGCAGAAGTATTAGCAACAAGTGATATTCCGGCTGGAGTGGTAAACATCTTGACAGGTTCATATAAAGAGATCGCACCGTGGCTTGCTAGTCATCAAGATGTAAATGCTCTTGATTTAACAGGTGTTGATAAAAAAAGTATTGCCCAAGAATTAGAAAAGGAAGCTGCAATTAATTTGAAACGGGTACTGCGTCCAAATACAAAAATTGATGGACTAACCAGAATTAAG
>SXYE01000036.1 GCA_005789325.1 Actinomycetota bacterium | reverse complement strand
GGTTTGAATAACGTGATCTCAACTTTAGAAATCACATCACTACCTTCAGCACAGCTGGGCTCACAGTCATTCGTAATAGAGATTCCTGAACCTTTAGCTTCAGTGCTGGTCCAAGAGGACCAGGTGATTTGATTGAGGATTTGACCTGCATCAGCACAATAAAGGACCAATTCAACGGGTTTTTGTTCAAATGTCACACAATTAACTACATACAAATCAGTATCTAGGGCCTTGGGTGCGGGTGGATCGGCCTGCATACAACCCGAAAGCACGAGGCAAAGGGTCACAAGGGGCAGAAGTCTCTTTAGCACAAAAAAAGGCTAGTGCCTGGGAACCCGACCCCCGATGTCGGGCGTGCCGTGGCTATTGCGTAAATTGGTATCTCGCGTCTCAAGTGAAAAAAGGGATTTTCCCTCACGCATTTGATCGTTAACTTTCAGCTAGATCGAAAGAAATAAGTACAAAGAGAAACTGGAGTAATTGCGTGCCTACGATTCAACAACTCGTACGCAAGGGTCGCCAAGAAAAATCGGCGAAGAGTAAAACACCAGCGCTTAAAGGTTCACCTCAGCGCCGTGGTGTTTGCACACGCGTTTACACAACAACTCCAAAAAAACCAAACTCTGCATTAAGAAAAGTTGCACGTGTTCGTTTATCTTCCGGTATGGAAGTCACTGCATACATTCCAGGTGTTGGACATAACTTGCAAGAACATTCAATTGTTTTAGTTCGTGGTGGACGTGTTAAAGATCTTCCAGGTGTTCGTTACAAAATTATTCGTGGATCCCTTGATACACAAGGTGTTAAAGATCGTAAGCAAGCAAGAAGCCGTTATGGCGCTAAGAAAGAGAAAAGCTAATGCCACGTAAAGGTCCAGCGCTTAAGCGCCCACTAATTTCAGATCCAGTTTATTCTTCACCATTGATTACACAATTAGTAAATAAGATTTTATCTCGCGGTAAGAAATCAACTGCAGAGTCAATTGTTTATGGTGCATTGAATGGTACAAAAGATAAAAGCGGTACAGATCCAATTATTACTTTGAAAAAAGCTTTAGAAAATATCAAACCAACTGTTGAAGTTAAATCACGTCGTGTTGGTGGTGCAACTTACCAAGTTCCAGTTGAAGTTAAACCTGCCAGAGCAACAGCATTAGCACTTCGTTGGTTAGTTGATTTTTCAAGAGTCCGTAGAGAAAAATCAATGACTGAAAGATTAATGAATGAAATTTTAGATGCATCAAACGGCTTAGGTGCATCAGTTAAAAAACGCGAAGATACTCACAAGATGGCTGAAGCAAATAAAGCATTTGCTCACTATCGCTGGTAAAAAAAGGAAAAGGAAACAGTGTCAACAGGTACGCAGCTTGATTTAGCTACGGTGCGAAATATCGGCATCATGGCTCATATTGATGCGGGCAAAACCACAACTACTGAACGAATTCTTTTCTACACAGGTGTTAACTACAAAATTGGTGAAGTTCATGATGGTGCTGCAACTATGGATTGGATGCCACAAGAACAAGAACGCGGTATCACAATTACTTCTGCTGCCACAACTTGTACTTGGGATAATCATTTAATTAACATCATTGATACTCCAGGCCACGTAGATTTCACAGTTGAAGTAGAACGTTCTCTAAGAGTTCTTGACGGTGCGGTGGCAGTGTTTGACGGTGTTGCAGGTGTTGAGCCACAATCAGAAACAGTTTGGCGACAAGCAGATCGTTACAAAGTTCCTCGTATTGCTTTCATTAACAAACTAGATAGAACCGGTGCTGTTTACACACGCACTTATGACATGTTGATTGAAAGATTGCACGCTCCAGTTGTGTTGTTACAACTACCAATTGGTACCGAAGGTGAATTTGCAGGAATCGTAGATTTGATTGACATGAAAGCTTATGTTTGGGACTTAGAAGCAAACAAAGGTGATGAATTTAGAACTGAAGAAATTCCAGCAAACATGTTAGAAGAAGCAAAAGTAAAGCGTTCTGAAATGATTGAAAAACTTGCTGATGTTGATGATTCAATTATGGAATTGTTCATGGAAGAAAAAGAACCTTCCAGAGAACAGATCATTGCTGCGATTCGTAAAGGCACAGTTAACTTCTCAGTTGTCCCAGTAATTATGGGATCTGCATTTAAAAACAAAGGTGTACAACAAATGTTGGACGCAGTTGTTAGATACCTACCAAGTCCTCTAGAAGTTGGTGCAATCAAAGGTTTCAAACAAGGCGATCCTTCAGTTGAAATTGATAGAGCACCATCTGAAAGCGAACCATTCTCAGCACTAGCTTTCAAAATTATGAGTGATCCACATCTTGGAAAATTGACTTACATTCGAATTTATTCTGGAAAATTAGAACCAGGAACATCTGTATTAAATGCCACCAAAGATAGAAGAGAAAGAATTGGCAAGATTTATCAAATGCACGCAAATAAGCGTGAAGAAAGAGAATCAGCCACAGCAGGTTTGATTGTGGCAGTTATGGGATTGAAAGACACCACTACAGGTGACACACTTTGTGATCAAGATAAACCAGTTGTTCTTGAATCAATGGACTTTCCAGATCCAGTTATTCACGTAGCCATTGAACCAAAAACCAAGAACGATCAAGACAAACTTGCTACTGCTATTCAAAGACTTGCTGAAGAAGATCCAACATTCCACGT
>SXYE01000035.1 GCA_005789325.1 Actinomycetota bacterium | reverse complement strand
TTGTTCGCCAGGTAATCAAGACAGAGATTGATAATCCCACAAATCCACTAATTACTTGGGTTAATGGTTTTTTTTCAAACAAACGAATTAATAGCAGAATTCCACCAAGGATTAATGCCGCAATTAATGCATTATTGAGATTTTGTTGAAATACAAAGATCAAAATAAAAAGCATGGAAGGCAATGCTGAATCAACTAAACCTCGCCATCCCCCAATGGCCTTACTTAATAATTCTTTTTCACCCATATTTTCATTAGTGCTCATTTAGCGTTCCTCGCTACTTAGAATCTTATAAACCGGATTATGCAAACATGGCTTGCCTGAAATAAAAGTTATTCGACCCTCAACTTCAATTCTAGTTCCAGGCTCAACACCTGTTACATGTTTTCGGCCTTGCCAAATAACAATCAGACTTCCAGAACCATCAAAAACTTCAACTTCATAAGTTGGAACTTGTGTATTGGGACGAACTGTCGCAGACTTAACAACACCTGTGACTTGAATGGGTTTCCCTCTATCAATTTCTTCAATAAGTGTTGAACCACGAATTTCTGCCTGTTCAGACAACTCATAGGCTGCGAGCTCTTCATCAGATGCGTAAAAACTTCTCAACCATGACCTAAATTTAGAAACCTTCTTCATACTCCGGTTGATCCATATCCACCAGCAGATCTCTCAGAATCAGGAAGTTCATTGACGATCTTGAAATTAGCAGTTTCAACTTTTTGAATCAGCAGTTGAGCAATTCGATCACCTTTTTTAACTTGAAAGTTATTTGTTAAATCATGATTTATTAACACAACACCAATTTCACCTCGATAACCTGAATCAATTGTTCCAGGAGTGTTCACAACACTAATACCGTTTTTTAATCCCAAGCCAGAACGAGGATGAACCAATCCGACATACCCATCTGGCAGTGCAATTGCGATACCAGTTCTTACTAAAGCTCTTTCGCCAGGTGCAAGGACAAGATCATTAATTGAGTAGAGATCAGCTCCTGCGTCCCCTTTTTTTGCATAGGTAGGAATAACCGCATCATTATCAAGTTTGGTAACCAAAATTTCTAACCCAAGAGGTGCTGACATATATCTGAGATTACTTCTCTGGCAGGGTTGTCTCATGAACCAGTTGCTGTTTCGTGAGAAATTAACGCCACCATTTTGGGCTTGGATTGCAGTTGCGGGCTTTTGCCTAATCTTGGCCGTATCAATTAGTGCAATCTTTGGAAACCTGGTTGCAACAATAGTTTTCTTTTCGCTCTTACTGGTATTTGTGCTGATGGGTTGGAAACTCTCCCCTGTAATAAAAGTTGATGAACAATTTCTTTATGCAAACAGAGCAAAACTTCCTTTAAAAATTATTACTAAAGCAACGCCACTTAATGCCAGAGAAACCACCAAAATCCGAGGTGTGGAAGCAGACCCCAGATGCTTTAGTGCAACTAGTCCATTAATCAACACAGCAATACGAATTGATTTCAAAGATAAAGATGATCCTCATACTTACTGGCTTATATCCACCAGAAAGGCTTTAGAACTCTCAAAGGTTCTTTCTACCAAGGCTTAATCTAGAATCAATGTATGGCTAGAAAATCAAAGAGAAGAAAAAAATCATCAGGTTTTATTGCCTCAATTGCTGTTTTAGTCATCACGTTTTTGGCACGAAAGATTTTGACTAAAAGTTACACAAAAATTATGGGACAAAATCCGCCTAAGTCTGGCGATATTGACCAACCATTAGGAAAAGTTTTAACCTGGACTGCACTTAGCACTATTGCAATGGCTGCGGTAGAAGGTCTTGTTCAGAAGTACTTAGGAAAAAATAAGTTCTAAGCACACTCAATACAGGTTGCTTTACCTTTAGTTTCTTTCGCAATTCTTGATCTATGCATAACTAAGAAACACTTTGAACAGGTAAATTCATCTGCTTGTTTAGGTAGAACTCTTACGGTTAAGGATTCGTCAGATAAATCTGCACCGGGTAATTCCACAGAATCTGAAACGTCGTTTTCGTCAACCTCAACTTGAGGATTTGTTGCCTCAGCTCGTTGAGCCTTTAACTCTTCTAGCGAATCCTCGGCTAATTCTTCGTCCGTTTTTCGGGGGGCGTCGTAATCTGTTGCCACGTTTTCTTCTTCACCTCTACTGTTTAATTAACTTTTTCTGCTACCGCGTGGATAATGCCTTATAACTCTGCTGTTGCGCTACTTGTAAGTGTGGTGAGTCGTGCCACACTCATCACATTAAGTTATAACCCATCAGCAAAATCGTTGGCGCTTAGGGAGGACAATCTAATACATGCCTATATACGAACTAGACGGCCGCACGCCTTCCATCGATTCCACAGCCTTTGTTCATCCTGATGCCGTACTTATCGGTGATGTGCGAATTGGTAAACGAGCCAGTATCTGGCCTAGTGCAGTGCTAAGAGGAGATTCCAGTTACATCTCTGTTGGGGATGAAACTTCAATTCAAGATGGAACAATTATTCATTGCCAAACAACTAATCCCACAATCATTGGGAGTCGTTGCGTAATTGGTCATAACACACATTTAGAAGGATGTGTTGTCGAAGACAAATGCCTAATCGGTTCAGGATCAACTGTTCTGGAAGAGGTTTTAGTTAAAACGGGAGCACTTGTTGCAGCTCAATCACTTGTGCCACCTGGAAAAATAATTCCAAGTAATGCCTTAGCTATGGGTGTACCGGTAAAGATCAGGGAAAATGCTGTAGCAGAAAATATTTTCGAAGAAGGAGTGCAACATTATCTGCACCTTTGTGATCTTTATAAACGAACTTTGAGAAAAATTAATTAAAATACTTCTTAGAAAGCCTTGTTACTAATTCATCAATTTCATCGAATAAATCAGCATTTGCAGCTAAAGCCCATTCTCCTCCTAATTTATCTCCAGCTAATCCACCAACTTTTCCACCAGCTTCACTAACTATTAAAGAACCTGCTGCAAAATCCCAAGGGTAAAGACCAAACTCGTAATAAGCATCAAGTCGACCTGCTGCTACATAACAAAAATCAAGCGAGGCTGCACCTGCTCTTCGGACATCGCGAGCAATCACCACCATTTCTGCGAGTAATGCACCCTGTTTCTTTCTTCTTTCTGGGGCATAACCAAATCCAGTTGAAATCAAAGCTTTTTCAATAGAGGCGCCAGTATTTGTTTTAAGTTGCTTTTTAACTCCATCGTGCAAAACAAAAGCACCGCCACCTTTTACGGCATAAAAGGTTTCATGAAGAAGTGGTGCAGCTACTACCCCTACTTGAATTTCTCCATCTACTTCAACACCTATTGAAATAGCCCAATATGGGTGGTTATAAAAATAGTTAACAGTTCCATCAATGGGATCAATAATCCACTTAACATTTGATGGGTTATCTGGTGGAAGAGCTGTTCCCTCTTCACCCAGAAAAGAATCATTAGGTCTTACTTGTTTAACGCGTTCCACAATGTGGCGTTCGGCTGCTTTATCCATTTCAGTAACCAAATCAACTGGTGTTGACTTTGACTCATAACTCATGTTTTCAGGTCGTTGATTGACCAGAATTTCACTTGTGGTTTTTGCTATATCCAAGGCAAGTGCTAACAAGGTTTGATTTAAAGACTCAGTCACACCACCTATCCTGCCTGTTGGTTAGGAGGAAGTAGCGTTTGAGGTGTGTTAGCAAAATATAGAGTTATCCTCACTTTGCCCGGAGCAAGTTCTTTTGTTTTGGCTGGATTAATTGCTCGTTTTCCTATTTCGATGTATGGATTAGGAGCAGTTTTACTTGTGCAATCTCGAACTGGATCTTATTTCAAAGCCGGTGTCGTTTCAGCGGCTTTTGCAATTGCTGCCGCTGTTGGTGGGCCTATTACTTCAAGGTTTGCAGATCGTCTTGGCCAAAATAGATTAATTCCACTTTTATTAAGTATGCACGTTTCAACATTGTTAGTCACAATTTTTTTGATAATTCAAAACGCTAATCTTTATCTAATTGTTTTAGTAGCAATTATTTCAGGGGCAACAGTTCCTACCGTTGGTCCATTTATCCGTGCTAGATGGAAAAAAGCGGCCAAGAATTCAAGTCAACAAAATACAGCTTTTGCCATGGAGAGTGTGGTCGATGAAATTATTTTCATTTTTGGTCCTCCACTTGTCACGCTTCTTTGCGTTGTGGTTTATGACGCCCTGGGGCTTTTACTAGCCGCAGTTTTAGTGGCTATAGGAGGACTTTGGCTTTCAAGTCAAAAAAGCACCCAACCTGAAATACATGTGGTTGGGCAAGATCGCGGTAAAGCAGCGATTCGTTATCCCGGAATTATTTCTATATTCCTGGTATATGTCTTACTAGGTGCAGTTTTTGGTGCAGCCGAAGTTATTGCTGTTGCTTTTAGTAGAGAAAAAGGTTCACCAGAATTAGCTGGAGCTTTGATTGCGGCCTGGTCAATTGGTTCACTTGCTGCAGGAATCACTATGGGAGCAATTCATTTCAAAAATAAACTTTCCAACAGATTTCTAATCACAACTTTCTTTTTTGCCCTATCACTAATACCTCTACCATTCATCTACACACTGCCAGCACTATTTGTGACGTTATTAATCTCTGGTTTAGCAATCTCACCTGTGCTGATTTCTGGCTACACACTTATTGGACAACTTGTTCCCCAAAACCGATTAACCGAAGGCTTTGCTTGGGCAAACACTGGTGCAGGTTTAGGAATTGCTTTAGCTTCGGCAATTTCAGGTTGGGTCATTGATAACAGTGGTGCACAAGTTGCGTTTTGGGTTGTCACTGCTGCTGGACTACTAACTTTTGTGATCACCCTTGGAACCTACAAAGATTTGAAGCGAGCCGACTCGCGCTCAGCAATACCTGCGTAATCGCCAACTTTTCTCGTAGCGTAGTTCTACACAGGAATAGTGGTTAGTCACTCCTGTAACACAACTATTGGGAGGTGTCGCATGACCAAAAAGTTAACTTTTGGTGCACTTAGCGATGACGGCACAAAAATAGTTTTGAGAGACGATAAAGGGAATGAATTTTCATTAGATCTTGATGAAAAAACTAGAGATGCAGCACGCAATTGGCGTAAACGCCCTAAAGCTTCAATTCATGACAGAGAACATGAATTAACTGTGGCAGAAATTCAAGCAAGAATTCGTTCTGGAATTGCATCCGAGGATTTAGCACAAGTAAGTAGTATCCCGCTGGAAAGAATTAAAAGATTTGAACCACCAGTTTTGCAAGAAAGATATTGGATTTCAAAAAGAGCCCGCGAAACAGAAATAAGAAGAGCACACGGTAGTGCTGCTTTTGATGAAATTGTCCAAACAAGAATTTTGCATGGCGGTGGCGATATTGAATCCACGAAATGGGATGCGTGGAAAAGAGATGATGGTCGTTGGAATATCGCTTGTTCTTTCATTGGCAGAAAAGGTGAGACAGAAGCTCACTGGGCATATGATCCAGATGTTTCAACTATTGCACCCCTAGATGATGTTGCTCGTTGGCTATTAGATGTAACTCCCGACATGCCACAAAATCAAACCATCGAACATGTTGCACCTAAATTAGTAAGTGTGCCCACAATTGTTGAAGATGTAGTTGAAGTATTACCAAAATGGGTAACCCCAGAAGGTGTAAAGCAAGATTCTTCAAACACAGTTCCAATTCCTAAACAAGAACCAGTTGCACCTGTTGTAAACACACCAACTCCTAAACCTGCTCCAGTAATTCCAACTCCAGAACCAACACCAGCAATAAGTGTTGTGCAAGAAGTTGTTGTGGTTGAAGAAATAATTGAAGAACCAATTGCGGTAAATGATTCGCCCAAACATTCAAAGGCAAAAAGAGCCTCTGTGCCAAGTTGGGATGAAATTCTATTTGGTTCCAAAGGTGGACAATAAGCACTTTTCGGTGTGGCAGCACCAAAAGCCTTCTTTATAAAGGCATGATTAAAACTCGTCAACAAAACTTTAAAGGATCCATTCGTGGCTAGCAAAAAATCAAAACCTGTTGCTTTGCCCCTAAATCCAGAACGAATTATTGACATTGACGTTTCAACTGAAATGCGTGGATCTTTCCTGGAATATGCCTATTCCGTTATTTACTCCCGAGCACTTCCTGATGCTCGCGATGGTTTAAAGCCAGTACAAAGACGAATTCTTTACCAGATGAATGAAATGGGATTAAGACCAGAAAAGGGTCACGTTAAAAGTGCTCGTGTTGTGGGTGAAGTTATGGGTCGATTGCATCCACACGGTGATGGTGCAATCTATGACGCACTTGTTCGTATGGCGCAACCTTTTTCATTACGTTTAGGTTTAATTGACGGTCAAGGAAACTTTGGCTCCCTTGATGATGGACCAGCTGCCATGCGTTACACAGAATGCAAACTAGCTCCTGCTGCACTTGGTTTAACTGCCTCGATTGATGAAGATGTTGTTGATTTCAAAACTAACTATGACGGACGAGAAGTTGAACCAGAAGTTTTACCAGCAGCTTTTCCTAATCTTTTAGTAAATGGAGCCACCGGTATTGCTGTTGGTATGGCCACAAATATGCCGCCTCATAATTTAGGTGAAGTAGTTGCAGCACTACTTGCTTTGATTGAAGATCCAGACATCAAGCCAAAAGAGTTAATGAAAATTATCCCAGGTCCAGATTTACCAAGTGGTGGAAAAGTATTAGTTGGCGATGGGGTAAAAGAAGCCTATTTAACTGGTAGAGGTGCGTTTCGTATGCGTGCCACAGTTCAACTTGAAAATGTAAAGGCAAAAAAACAAGGTTTGGTAATAACTGAGCTTCCCTTTAACGTCGGGGCTGAAAAAGTAATTGAAAGAATGAAGGATTTAATTGAAAGCAAAAAGCTTCAGGGAATTTCTCGAGTTATCGACTTAACTGATGGCGAAAAAGGATTACGCCTAGTAATCGAAATCAAGAATGGTCATGAGCCTCAAAAAGTACTAGATGATCTGTATCGCCTAACCCCAATGGAAGAATCTTTTGCTATCAACAACGTCGCACTCGTTGAGGGCCGCCCGCAAACTTTAAGTTTGAAAGAACTTCTAGAAGTTTATTTAGAACACAGAATCGATGTTGTAAAAAGAAGAAGTAAATTCAGATTAGAAAAAGCAACGGATCGCCTTCACTTGGTAGAGGGTCTTCTACTAGCCATAGTTGATATTGACAAAGTTATTAAAATTATTAGGGCAAGTGATGATGTGGCTGAAGCCAAACAAGCCTTAATGAAAGGTTTCAAATTATCTGATACCCAAACCACCTACATTTTAGAAATGCCATTACGACGTCTAACAAAAACCTCAAAAATTGAATTGCAAACTGAACAAAAACAATTACTAGAAGCAATCAATGAACTAAAGTCAATCTTGGGTTCAACTAAGAAGCTTCGAAAAAGTGTTGCTGATGAATTAGCTGCAGTAGCTAAGCACTTTGCCACACCAAGACGTTCAATGCTGGTTTCTGAATCTGGCAAAGTTATTAGCGAAGCTGCTAAAAGTCTTGAAGATTTAGCACTGGTCTAGAAGTTTTCTTAACTCCCAAGTAGCAAAAATTTAGTAATAGAGCAGAATAGAGCCATGGCAACTCATAACGTAGATATTTTGATAATCGGTGCAGGACCAGCCGGGCTTTACGGTTCCTATTACGCAGGCTTTCGAGGTATGAGTGTTGCATTAATGGATAGTTTGGAAGAGCCTGGTGGACAAATAACCGCCATGTATCCGGAAAAAGCGATTTTTGATGTTGGTGGCTTTGCTTCAGTTAAAGGTAGAGATTTAATTAACAACTTACTTACCCAAGCAAAACCGTCTAAACCTATTTTTTTACTAAATCAAACTGCATCAACATTGCAACAAAATCCTGATAAATCATTAACCATTACGTCAGAAAAAGAAACTGTTAACGCAAAAGCTGTAATCATCACCGGTGGTATCGGCAGATTTACTCCAAGACCGCTGCCGGCTGCAGATGGTTGGAGCGGAAAAGGTTTAGTTCATTTCGTTCCAAAAATGTCAGATCATGCTGGCAAAGATGTAGTTATCGTGGGTGGAGGCGATTCAGCTTTTGATTGGGCAAATGAATTACACCCAATTGCAAAATCTGTAACTTTAATTCACAGAAGAGATAAATTTAGAGCCCACCAAGCAACAGTTGACCAAGTAAAGGCTTTGGAAATTCCTTTAATCACTGAAGCTGAAGTAACAAAAGTATCTGGCTCAAACCACATTGAAAAGATTGAATACACTAACTCCAAAACTAAAGAAACTAGAGAGATTAATTGCCAAACTTTAGTTGCAGCATTGGGTTTCACTGCAAATATTGGCCCACTTGCTGAATGGGGCTTGAATATAGAATCAAGAAAAATTGTGGTTGACTCTGGAATGCACACCAATATTGAAAGAGTGTTTGCTGCCGGAGATATCTCAACTTATCCTGGAAAAGTTGCCTTGATTTCAGTTGGATTTGGTGAAGCTGCCACAGCTGTTAATAATGCAACTGTCGCAATTAATCCCGAAGCACACCTGTTCCCAGGACATTCTTCAGGAAGCGTTGAATAACTACTTAAGCATCAATTCTTGATTTATCCAGTTCGTCAGCACCATGCACGATAAATTCTTTTCTTGGTGCAACATCTGATCCCATTAGCAAATCAAATACATCACTTGCTTCTTCTGCGT
>SXYE01000005.1 GCA_005789325.1 Actinomycetota bacterium | reverse complement strand
TCCGCGTCCAACATTTACACCTGGGTGAAAATGTGTGCCACGTTGGCGAACAATGATTTCTCCGGCACCAACAAGTTGGCCACCAAATCTTTTAATTCCAAGTCTTTGCGAATTGGAATCGCGACCGTTTCTGGTACTGGAAACACCTTTTTTGGATGCCATTTTCTATTTCCCTACTTTGATATCTGTGACACGAACTGTTGTTAGTTCCTGACGATGACCTAAACGACGTTTGTAGCCTGTTTTATTTCTGTAATGTTGAATCTTTATTTTTGGACCACGATCGTGTGAAACAACTTCGGCAGTAACAGTTGTTGCTGAAAGTGTGGCAGCGTCATGAGTAATTTTACCGTTATCTACTACTAGTAGAGCTGGTAAAGAAATTTTGGATCCAGGTTGGGCAGATTGACGGTCCATAACGACGGTATCGCCCACTGCAACTTTTTCTTGGCGTCCACCTGATCGAACTATGGCGTACATGTTTTTCAATCTCCTTGTTTAAAACTTGGGAGGTTTTTTTCGCATCTTTTGCCATCTTGGTAAAAGGGCGTTCCTCTAGGGTACTAAAGGGCTAAACCGCTTGCTCTAATGGCTTGGATTTAGATGCTTTCGACCTCAGTTGCCTCACTGGATTCTCTTTTTCCACGACGATCAGAGTGCTTGTGGTCAACTGGTTCAGAAAACACCTTTACCCCTCGACCGCTGCAGTGCTCGCAAGCTTCAGAGAAAGTTTCCAGTAACCCAGAGCTAATTCTTTTTCTAGTCATTTGAACTAGGCCAAGTGTGGACACTTCTGCGACTTGATGCTTTGTTCTGTCTCTTCCTAAGCATTCAACTAATCGACGAAGCACCATGTCTCTGTTGGTTTCCAAAACCATGTCAATGAAGTCAATAACAATAATTCCACCAATATCTCTTAAACGAAGCTGGCGAACAATTTCTTCTGCTGCTTCTAGGTTATTTTTAGTTACAGTTTCTTCTAAGTTTCCACCTTGACCAATAAATTTACCGGTGTTCACGTCAACTACGGTCATGGCTTCTGTTCTATCGATTACTAGAGAACCACCTGATGGTAAGTAAACTTTGCGATCTAGTGCTTTAGCAATTTGTTCATCAATTCGATTGGCACCAAATACATCACCTTCACCGCTCCATTTTTCCAATCGATCGGCAAGATCAGGGGCAACATATTTTACGTATTCTTCAATTGTGTCCCAAGCTTCGCTTCCTTCAACAATTAATTTCTTGAAGTCCTCGTTGAAAATATCTCTTACAACCCTGATCGCAAGATCTGGTTCAGAATAAAGCAGTGAGGCTGGAGTTCCACCAGATACTTTGCTTTGAATATTTTCCCATTGCGCTTGCAAGCGAGCAACGTCTCTTTGTAATTGTTCTTCTGTTGCACCTTCAGCAGCAGTTCTAACAATTACTCCAGCACCTTCAGGAACTATGTTTCTAAGGATTCTTTTTAGTCTGGTTCGCTCAGTATCTGGAAGTTTTCTACTAATTCCGGTTACGGATCCATCTGGAACATAAACTAAATATCTTCCAGGTAGAGAAATTTGAC
The DNA here is from genome assembly GCA_005789325.1 of Actinomycetota bacterium. Taxonomy (GTDB): domain Bacteria; phylum Actinomycetota; class Actinomycetes; order S36-B12; family UBA5976; genus ATZT02. The sequence goes on along the minus strand of SXYE01000005.1, from coordinate 13,661 downwards.
TGGTTAATCTGGCACCTTTTTGTCCAACAGGATCTTTTGTAACCTGAACAAGAACTGGATCATTACTCTTTAATGCAAGCTCAATTCTCTTTGGTTGTCCATCAAGTCCTGCGGCATCCCAGTTAACTTCACCGGCGTAAAGCACACCGTTTCTGCCACGACCAATATCAATAAATGCTGCTTCCATACTTGGAAGAACATTTTGTACTCGACCTAAGTAAACGTTTCCTATTAAAGAAGCTGATTGACCACGAGAAACATAGTGTTCAACCAAGATATTGTCCTCTAATACCGCAATTTGAATTCGATCTTGGTTTTGCCTAACAACCATAACTCTTTCAACGCTTTCGCGTCTGGCTAAGAATTCTGCTTCAGTTAAAACTGGAGCTCTTCTTCTTCCAGCGTCTCTGCCATCTTTTCTTCTTTGACGTTTGGCATCAAGACGAGTAGAACCTCGGGTTGGTGATTTCTCCCTTGGTGCGCGAACTCTTACAACAGTGTTTGGATCATCAGAATTAACTTCCTCAGAATTTACATCAGTTGCACGAAGACGTTTTCTGACTCGGCGATGGCTTCCATCACCTGATTCAGAATCACTATTTTCATTTTCTTTGTCATTTACAGAATCTGCTGCTTCTTCAGTTGACTCTTCTTGGCGTCTTTTATTTCGCCCTCTTCTTAATAAGCCTTTTTCTTCTTTGGGCGCATCTGATTTTGAACTTGGGGTTCTTGGAGGCACAACTGCTTGTTGAAAGGCAACAGATGGTTTTCCAACAGGAACATCAGCTGCTGGTTTTGGTGCTTCCTCTGCTGCAGAAAATGCAGCAATGCGAAATCTTTTACGTAAAGATGGTGTTTCTTCATCAGCCATAATGGCTTTACTCCTAAATCTTTTGTGTGTAAATAAATAGCGCCTTAGCGCTTTTATTTACCTGCACTTATGTGTTTAGTGCTGGTATTTCTTAACGATCAGGTGTGAAAGTAAATCCACGTCCTCAAAGTCATTTAGGTTTTGTTTTTAGAACTTCAAAGAAATCCGCTTCGTCTCACAAATTGGGACAGCTAGCTTTTTTTAGTTCTACCGAGCACCGCTGCTCGGCTAAGTCGTTGTGGTTTCTTATCTCGGGTTGTAGTGACTCCGTGATTAACCAGTACCTCAAGTATGGCACAGCATTTAACCTCTGTTGGGCATGGCACAACTGCTTTGAGGTCAAATCAGGGGATTTTCAAGGCTATTGCCCATTAAAAGGACATAGATTTCCTAGCGAATAAGTGGTGTAACCCGATCATCGATTTCTCGACCAATGGCAACTATTAGGCCCAGTGCCATCCAAGAAACAAACATCGATGACCCACCATAGGAAACAAAAGGTAATGGAACTCCAGTTACTGGCATTATTCCTAAATTCATTCCAATATTTTCAAAAGATTGAATTGCAAACCATCCTGCTACACCTGCTGCAGCTAGTCGACCGAAACGATCTGGAGCATTCATAGCAATTTTTGTAATACGGTACAAAATCATGGCAATAAGAAAAATGATTAACGTGGAACCAAAAAATCCTAATTCTTCACCAGCAACAGTAAAAATAAAGTCTGTACGCTGTGCCGGAACATATTTGCCTTGTGTCTGAGGTCCGCTAAATAAACCTTGTCCAAACCACCCACCAGATCCAATTGCAATTCTTGCCTGCAACGTGTTGTATCCGGCTCCTAATGGATCAAGAGTTGGGTCAATAAATGTTGCTAATCTTTTTAATTGATAATCCTTAATGAAATTAAGTTGAGATGCAACAAAACCTGCCAAAATTACCGCACTTATTGAACCATAAATCCAGCGTAGTTTTACTCCCGAAACAATCAATACACTTAAAAGTGTTGCTCCAATAATGATTACTGTTCCAAAATCATTCTGCAGAAGTACTAGCAAGGCGGGAACTCCTGCTAAAGCCAATCCAAATAAAACATCCCTATCATCTGGGACTAGCTCTGATTCACGACGTTCAGTTAGAACCATTGCTAGCAGGGTGATCAACGCTACTTTTGTAAATTCGCTGGGTTGGAAAGTAAAACCGCCAGGCAAAGCAATCCAGGCCTGCGCACCTCCTTGAGATTTACCAATTCCTGGTACCAAAACCAAAATTAAACCAATAACTGCTGCAGCATAAATTATAATTGCGTAAGCTCTAGCTGTTCTAAATGAAAATCTAGAAACTATCAATGCCAGAACAATTCCAACTATGATATTAAAAATATGTCTTTGAAGATAGAAATCAGCATTTATACCTGCGTCAATCAATCTCTGTTTAGATGCTGAGTAAACAAGTATTGAGCCAATTATCGAAAGAATCAGTGCACTGGTAATCAGAACCCAGTCATAACCAATAAAAAATGAGTCGTTAAATCTATTTCGACTTGGTGCTTTTGGTGTTTCAGAACTCCAATAGGTCATCTTGTTGTTCCCGATGTTGGAGTTGGACTAGGTGAAGAAGTTGGATTTAAGAGTTCATCTATTTCAGGATAATCAGGTAATCCATCTGTTCTAATTGTTGGCAATTTTGAAGTAGGTGCTCCACCTTCTAAAATACTTGTTGCAGGATCAATGGTACTGCCTCGAATTCCAAATAATTCTTCATAAATTCTTCTCACACTGGGTGCAGATGTTCCCGAGCCAGTTCCACCTTGGGCAACCATTAATACAACTGCATATTGAGGATTATTTGCAGGTGCATAACTAGCAAACCATGAAGTTGACTGCTTTCCTAAAACTTCACCTGTTCCAGTTTTTGTTGCCACAGGAATTCTTGAAAGAGGAAAACCAACAAATGGTGGCGCACCTGTTCCTGAAATCGTGGTGGTTTCAAGAGATTTTTGAATATATTTTAGTGTTTCGTTAGATATTGGTAATTTGTTTTTAACTTTTGGCTCAATTTTTTCAGCAACTGAACCATCAGCATTCATTATCGCTTTAACGACGCGAGGTTCATAAACTGTTCCACCGTTAGCAATCGCTGCATAAGCCATTGCCATTTGCAATGGAGTAACAACGGTGTCGCCTTGTCCAATTGAAATGTTTACAGCATCTCCAGCGCGAAATCTCATTCCTTCAGTACAATTTTCGGTAGCAAACTTTTGTAACATTTTTGCTCTTTCTGGATCTACTGCTTCAACTTCTGGATATCCTTTTTCAGCTCTTTCACACCAAACTTCATGATTCTTATCCCAGAAATTTCTCTTAAAAATTCTTCCTCCAACTCGACCTCTAACTTCTTCTGGTAAATCAATTCCGGTTTTTGATCCTAAACCAAAAGCAAAGGACATATTTTCTACAGCATCTACAGGTTTATCAATTGGATTTAATCCACCATCTCTAAGCCATAAAGTATTGGCAATGTCATAAAAAACAGTGTCACAAGAAACTTCAATTGCTCGTTGAAGAGTAATAGGACCAAAACCAATTGATTCATAATTTCTAAACACTCGTGTTCCAATTTCCATTTGAGGTGGACATTGATAAATAGCGTTTAAATCAAATCCATTTTCGGCAGCTGCTGCTGTGGTGATCACTTTATAAATAGAAGCGGGCACGAATAATCCTTGTGTCGCTCGAGAAATTAGCGGAATTCCATTTTTTGGATTTGATAACAATTCAAATTGTTCATTTGTAATTCCTCCTAACCAAATTCTTGGGTCATAACTTGGGTAGGTAGCCATAGCTAAAATATTTCCATTTTTTACATCAACTACTACTGCAGCACCAGATTCGCCTACATAATTTTTTGATCTAGCTCTATCAATTGCTGCAGAAAGTTGTTCCTCAACTAACGACTGAAGTTTTGCATCAACATTTAAAACTACATATTTACCTGATTCAGGATCTGTTTCACTTACTACACCTTTTATATTTGCTGCTTTATCAACAGCCATTACCTTCACACCAGGTTTACCTCTTAAATATGAATCGTAAAATCTCTCGACTCCGGAGCGACCTATTGAATCATTATTTTGTAAACCAATATCGTCAGCAGAGATTCCTTCTTGCTTTTGTTTTTCAATTTCGACATCTGTAACCGGTCCAACGTATCCAATGATGTGCGCCATGTTTACATCAAAAGGTCTTGGAATATCTCGTACTGCAATTAATTCAGCACTGACTCCGGGAAACAATGTGCGCTGTTCCATTATTTCTAAAGCAACTAATCGAGAAACATCTTTTGCAATAGGTATTGGCTGAAAGAGTGAGCCCGACCAACAGATCGGCGGTCTCTTTGCTCCTTTGGTACCACATGGAGTGAGTCGATCTCTGATGTAGATTTCAGAGATTTGTAAAGTTTGCGAAAGACGAGTAATAACTGAAGCACCTTTATCTTCAGTATTCTCTAGAATTCTTGTATTAACACTTACAACCAGAGTTGATTTATTTGAAACAACTGGTCTTCCCACTTGATCAAGAATTAGACCTCTAACTGGTGGAGTGTAAATTTCTCTAAAGGCATTTCTTTGGGAGGCTTTGACAAAATTTTCACCCGTTGATATCTGTAAGAAAAATAGTCGACCTACTAATGTGATCATTAATGATAAGAAAATAACTCTTATTATTTTTAGTCGAATTACGGATTTATCTTGCATAATTTATTGCATCCTTAATTCATCAGATCTTGAAACCGGGCCAAGCCTTCTATCTAGGAACGCTATCCCCGGATAGACAAAAACAGCTAAGGCTGCTGCATATATGCCTTGTGTTAGGAAATTGACCGAAAAATTGTATAAAGCTATATCGCTTCCTGAAATTAATGCCCAAATAGTTCTCAATAAGAAAAATGTTGTAGCACCAATTCCTGAAATTAGAAGTGGTCTTACTATCGATCTACTAGGACCACTTCCAACAATTCCAATGGCGTAGCCAATTAGTGCTAAAAATATTGAAGCAACTCCAATTAAATTATTTCCGGGTGGCACAACATCTAGTAAGAGTCCTGCGATGAAACCAGCGATTGCACCAACTGCTGGACCTTTAGTAATTGCCCAGCAACAAACAATCACCAGAACCAAATCAGGTGTTGCCCCTGGCAAAGAAAGCCTTGCCAACAAAGTTGGTTGGAAAATTATCCCAATTAAAACGGTAACAATAAGTGCCAAATATTTATAAATATTCATTAATTCTCACTTGGGCTGGGGGTGGCCGAAGGTGATGGTGTTGGAATTGGGGTGTCAGCAACTGGCATCGGAGGAAGTAATGAATCTCGAGGATCAATGCGAGGAGGTTCCACAACAACGCTAACTAAATCAAGTGTAGATAGTTTTACATAAGGTTTTACTCTTGCTGATTTTGTCAATAAACCAGGTGATGACTTAACACTTGTTACTTCACCAATTGGTACTCCGGCAACAAATGGTCTTCCCCCTTCAGATCCCCAGGTAACTATTCGATCACCCTTTTGAATTTCAGCTAAAGGATCAAAGATTTCAAATTCCAATTCTCCTGGTAAACCGTTTCCACTGATAAATCCAAGCTCTGATTTGCCACCAATTCTTGCTCCAACTTTGCTTGATGGATCAGCTAGCAATGAAACTAATGTTGTTGACTCTGCTACCGAAATCGTTCTTCCCACTAATCCACTTCCTGAGATAACAGACATATCTGTTGTGATTCCATCTTTTGCGCCAACATCAATTGAAACTGTCCATGAATAATCCTGACCTGATCCAATTGCTATAACTCTGGCCGGAACAATTTCGTAAGTTCCAAGTCCTGCGATTTTTAACAAGGCATCTAATTCTGCTGCTCTTCTTCTAAGTTCGTCTGTGTTTGCAAGTCTTTCTTTCAGATCAATATTTTCTGATTCTAAGTCTTTAACGATTTCACGGGCTGTTCTAATCTCTCTCCAAGTAGAGCCAAAGTTTTGTATGGAATCAGATAAACCTCGAGCTGATTTTTGAAGAGGTGAAATCAAATTCGCGCTGACATTCCTTATTGAATTAGTAATTCCGTTTCCAGAGTTTCTTAATTCCAGTGCCACTAATGTGAAAGAAATTAGCAACAATACTGCTAGAACTGTTCTGATGCGGGCTGAATCTCTCACGGCAAAATAAGCCGATCTACCCGCGGGTTAACCGCGTGGTTCTGAGATCAATACTTGCTGTAGAGCTTCGAACTCTTCAACACACTTTCCAGAACCCATAACAACACAATTCAATGGTTGCTCAGCAATAATTACTGGCATTCCGGTTTCATGCCTCAATCTTTCATCCAAACCTTTAAGAAGTGCTCCACCACCGGTTAAAACAATTCCACGATCCATGATGTCTCCGCAAAGTTCAGGTGGAGTTCTATCAAGTGTGGTCTTCACGGCGTCAACAATTCTTGTCAATGGTTCATCAAGTGCTCTTCTTATTTCTTCAGCAGTGACAACAATTGTGCGAGGAAGTCCTGTTACTAAATCTCGTCCTCGAAGTTCAGCAGATGTTTCATCAGGAATTGGGAATGCTGTTCCAACTGTGGTCTTAATTTCTTCAGCGGTTCTTTCTCCAAGCATCAATGAATATTCTTTTTTAACAAATTGAATTAAAGCATCGTCTAGCTCATCGCCACCGGTACGAATAGATAGTGAAGTAACAACTCCACCTAATGAAATAACGGCAACTTCTGTAGTACCGCCACCAATATCAACAATCATGTTTCCAGTTGGTTCATGAATTGGTAATCCTGCTCCAATTGCTGCTGCCATTGGTTCTTCAATGATGTAAACCTTGCGAGCACCAGCTGCATAGCCTGCGTCTTTAACTGCTCTTTGTTCAACGCCTGTAATTCCACTTGGTACACAAACTACAACTCTTGGTTTTGCTAAAAATCTACGTTTATGAACTTTTTGAATGAAGTAACGAAGCATTCTTTCTGTGGTATCAAAATCTGCAATCACACCGTCTTTAAGTGGACGAATTGCCACAATGTTTCCCGGAGTTCTACCGACCATTCTTTTTGCTTCGGCACCTACTGCCACAATTCCACCAGTGTTTTGATTTATTGCAACAACTGAAGGTTCATTCAGAACAATTCCGCGACCTCGTTCGTAAACCAAAGTATTTGCTGTACCAAGATCTACTGCTAAGTCTCGTCCTAAGAACCCTCTACCAAAACCGGCCACTTATGTCCTCTTTTTTATTGTTGTTGTTTGACTACTTATATTACGCAGTATTACTTCAAGCCTGGAAAGAAGAGTGCAATTTCTCGGGCAGCAGACTCAATTGAGTCTGATCCATGTGTCACGTTGTTCTGTGTTTCGGTGGCAAAGTCACCTCTGATGGTTCCTGGCAATGCGTTAGCAGGATTTGTAGCACCCATCATTTGTCGCCATCCAGCAATAGCATTTGGGCCTTCAATTACTACAGCTACAAGTGGAGCAGAAGTAATAAACGAAACTAAATCTTTAAAAAATGGTTTACCATCGTGTTCGGCGTAATGATTTGCTGCAGTTTTTTCGTCAAGTTTTCTTAATTCTAGAGCAACAATTTTCCAACCTTTTGTTTCAATTCTTTTTAAAACTTCACCGACAAGTCCTCTTTTAACGCCATCTGGCTTAACTAGAACTAGTGAACGCTCACTCACAATATTTCCTTTCAATTCATTCAATATTTATATGCTACTCGTGCTTATTTAAGAGTCTTTCTTGGATGCCTTTAACTCATCAGTTCTGCGCCCAATTCTAATGGCTAGTATCCAAAGTCCCAGAAAAACTAGACCTAGCACAAACATCCAGGTAACTAAAAACCCAGAAGCAATTAATGCCACTTGGGTTAAGTAACCGAGAAATACTCCATACTTTTTACTTAATGTTGCCATAGCCATAATGGCTAAAAGAATCTGTGTCATTGAAATTAACAAAGCAGTTAGCACTGTTGTGTTTTCATTTTGCAATGCTGCAGGAATAAAAAGAAGTGAAACAACTATTTCAAAAGCTAAAACAGATGAACCTAATGCTCTCACTTATTTTTACCCACCTTAAGGATTGAAGCAATCTCTCCGGCTAGAACAACCGAACCTAGTGCGATGATTCCGGCTGAGTTGCCTAATTCATTTGCTATTTGTATAGATTTCGTTAATGCTTCATCCGAATTATCGCTTACTTCAATTCTAGCTGCAAATCCAGAAATGTTTATTACCTGTTTTTCAAGTGCTGCTGTAGACATGGCTCGGGCGGACTTAGTTTGCGTTAAAACTACTACTTGTGCAAAACCAGTTAGTTCTTTGAGAATTTCTTCAATATCTTTATCGGCCATAAAAGCCAAAATTAAAATCAAGTTATCAAATTTAAAAGACTCCTCAATCCCCTGTTTTGTAGCCCTGATACCAGCAGAATTATGTGCAGCATCAATAACAATTGTAGGATTTCTTTTTAGAACTTGTAATCTTCCGGGTGAGCTAAATTCAGAAAACGATTCTTGAACTAACTCATTATCAAGTTGTCTATCAACAAAAGCTTCAACAGCGGTCAATGCAACAGCCGCATTTGATGCTTGATGTTTTCCAAACAAAGGTAGAAATAAATCTGCATGTGTTCCATATGGATTAGCAATAGTTAGTTGTTGTCCGCCAACCCCAACACTTCTTTCCAAAACATCAAGCTCAATTCCTTCCCTCATAATTGGCGCGTTATGTTCAATTGCAGTGGCAAGAATTACTTTTGCTGCATCTTTTACTTGTTGAGAGACAATTACAGGAACGTTACTTTTGATAATTCCTGCTTTTTCAAAAGCTATTTTTTCAATTGTGTTACCTAAAAATTCTTGATGATCTAAATCAACTGGCGTGATAACAGAAACTAGTGGTGTTAAAACATTTGTGGCATCCCATCTTCCACCCATTCCAACTTCCAGAGAAACTGCATCAACTGGAGTATCAGCAAAACTTACAAACGCCATAGCAGTTAAGGCCTCAAAAAAAGTTATCGGTGAATCTGGTGTTTTTTCGTCAACAAGGTATAAAAAGGGTTCAACGTGTTTATAAAGTTCTTCAAAACTGTTTTCATTAACTGATTCTCCATCAATACAAATTCGTTCTCGAGGATGAATTAAATGAGGGCTTGTGTAGAGACCTGTTCTTAAGTCCAATGATCTTAATAATCTTTCAACCATTCGCGAAGTACTTGTTTTGCCATTTGTGCCAGCGATATGAATGACCTTTAAACCCTCTTGCGGATTACCCAAATAATCCAATAAGAGTTTGATTCGATCCAAAGATGGATTAATTTTGTTCTCGGGCCAGCGCGAAGCCAGTGCTGCCATGACGTCTGAATTGACCATGATTTTTTCAATCTAATGTATTGCATAAGATTGCCGTCATGAGTGAATCTGCACAGTACCCACGAGTACCAGAAAAGCCTGCTCTTGAAGGAGTAGAGAGTAAGTGGGGAAATTCTTGGGTTCAGAATAAAACCTATGCATTTGATAAAACGGCTTCAAAAGAAAATGTTTACTCAATCGATACTCCTCCTCCAACTGTTAGTGGATCACTTCACGTAGGACACGTTTTTTCTTACACTCATACTGATTTAATTGCTCGCTACCAAAGAATGACCGGCAAGAAAGTTTTTTATCCAATTGGTTGGGATGACAACGGCTTACCAACTGAAAGAAGAGTTCAAAACTATTACGGCGTTCGCTGTGAACCATCACTTGCATTTGATGCAAATTTTGCTCCACCAAGTGAACCTGGTGAGAAGCAAATTCCTATTTCCAGAAAAAACTTTGTAGAGTTATGCGAGAAATTAACTCTAGAAGATGAGAAAGTTTTTGAATCCCTCTTTCAAACATTGGGTCTATCTATTGACTGGAATTACACCTATCAAACAATTGATAAAAGAGCCCGAAGAGTCTCGCAACTTGCATTTTTAAGAAATCTAAAGCGCGGAGAGGCTTATCAAGCAGAAGCTCCAACGCTTTGGGATGTCACATTCAAGACTGCTGTTGCCCAAGCTGAATTAGAAGATCGGGAAAGGCCAGGAGCCTTTCATAAAATTGGTTTTAAGAGACAAGATGGTGACAAAGTTTTCATAGAAACTACTCGACCTGAATTACTTCCCTCATGTGTTGCTTTAGTCGCAAATCCTGATGATGATCGTTATAAAGAATTATTTGGTAAAACCGTAACCACGCCACTTTTTGAAGTCGAAGTACCCGTTGTTGCTCATCATTTAGCTGATCCTGAAAAAGGAAGCGGCATTGCAATGATTTGTACTTTTGGTGACTTAACAGATGTAATTTGGTGGAGAGAATTTGATTTGCCAACAAGAGGACTTATTGGTTGGGACGGCAGGATTGTTTCAGAGAATCCTGACTGGATCAGCAAAGACTCTGCCAAACAAGTCTTTGAAAAAATCATTGGAAAAACTTCTCATTCAGCAAGAGAAGTATTAGTCGCCGAATTAAAAAATAGTGGTGATTTAGTTGGTGAACCAAAGCCCATTACTCATGCAGTTAAATTCTTTGAAAAGGGAGATAAGCCTTTAGAAATTGTTACGACCAGGCAGTGGTACATCCGAAATGGTGGAAGAGATCAAGAATTAAGAACAAAATTACTGAACAGAGGAACTGAATTAAAGTGGCATCCCGATTACATGAAAGTTAGATATGAAAATTGGGTTGAAGGATTAAATGGGGACTGGTTAATTTCTCGCCAAAGATTTTTTGGCGTACCACTTCCGCTTTGGTACAAATTAGATGCAAACGGAAATCCCGATTATGAACAAATAATTGTTCCGGATGAAAGTATGTTGCCAATTGATCCCCAAAGTGAGGCTCCAAACGGATTTGATGAATCACAAAGAAATAAACCAAATGGTTTTATCGGTGATCCAGATGTTATGGATACCTGGGCAACTTCATCATTAACTCCACAAATTGCTGCATCATGGGAATCAGATAACGACCTTTTCAATCGTGTCTTTCCAATGGATTTGCGCCCGCAATCCCATGAAATTATTAGAACTTGGTTATTTTCAACAGTGGTAAGAAGTCATTTAGAAAAGAATTCCTTACCTTGGAAAAACGCAAGTATTAGTGGATGGATTCTGGATCCAGATAGAAAGAAAATGAGTAAATCAAAAGGAAATGTTGTTACTCCAATTGATTTACTTGAAGAATACGGTTCTGATGCTGTTAGGTATTGGGCTTCAATGGGAAGACCCGGCACTGACACCGCATTTGATACTGGGCAGATGAAAATTGGTAAAAGACTAGCTATCAAGATTCTTAATGCCAGTAAATTCAGTTTGAGTCTTAATGCCACTTTAAATAAGTCTGATGTGTTACTTGATGTTGATCATGCACTTCTCAATAAACTAGCTCAAGTTATTGAGTCTGCGACTTCATCGTTTGAAAAATATGATTACACCAGAGCCTTAGAAGTTGTGGAAACATTTTTCTGGTCTTTTACTGATGATTATGTTGAATTAGTAAAAGAAAGAACATATGCCAATCAGGGCCCAGAGGCTGCAAGTTCAGCAAGAGCTGCTTTGGGAATAACAACTCATACCTTACTTAAATTATTTGCTCCATTTATTCCATTTGTGACTGAAGAAGTCTGGTCTTGGTGGCAAGAAGGTTCAATACATTTGCAAGCTTGGCCAAAATCATCAGACATTATTACAAATAAAAATATAAGCACAGATTCATTAGATAATGTCACCTATATTTTAGGTGAAGTTAGAAAAGTAAAAACTGAGAATAAACAATCCATGAAAGCAGAAGTTAAATCCCTTGAAATATGGGCCAATGCTGCAGTGATTGCTCAAGTCAAGAATGCTCAAAAAGATTTGATTGCCGCAGGAAATATTAAAGACTTGAAATTAACCGAAACAGACTCAGAGATTAAAGTTAAGGTTGAACTAGCTTAAGAATTTAAGCTGATTTTTCTTCAGGTTCACTTATTTCTTTTCGAGGCACCAAAGTTGGGTTCACATTCTCCAAAACTGTGTCTCGATTGATAACAACTTTTCCAATGTCGGTTCTACTTGGAACGTCATACATCACATTTAATAAAACTTCTTCCATGATTGCTCTAAGTCCTCTGGCACCGGTGCCGCGTAAATGAGCAAGTTCGGCAACTGCTCTAAGAGCATCTTCGGTAATTTCTAATTCAACGTTGTCTAAACCAAATAATCTTTCATATTGGCGAACTAAAGCATTTTTAGGTTCAACTAAGACTTGCATTAGCGCATCTTCGCTTAAGGCAGTAACACTAGTAATTACTGGAAGTCGGCCAATAAATTCTGGAATCATGCCAAATTTCAAAAGATCTTCAGGCATAACCTTGCCAAAAATATCTCCAGGATTAGTATTTTCTTCTTCACTAAAATCTGCTGTGAAGCCTAAAGATTTTCTACCAATTCTTGATTCAATAATTTTATCTAAGCCGGCAAATGCTCCACCGACGATAAATAAAACATTGCTGGTATCAATTTGAATAAATTCTTGATGCGGATGTTTTCTTCCACCCTGTGGTGGTACTGAAGCAGTTGTGCCTTCCAAAATTTTTAACAAAGCTTGTTGCACACCTTCTCCACTCACATCACGGGTAATTGAAGGGTTCTCACTTTTTCGAGCAATTTTGTCAATTTCGTCAATGTAAATGATTCCAGTTTCAGCTTTTTTAACATCGTAATCAGCAGCTTGGATAAGCTTTAACAAGATATTTTCAACATCTTCACCAACATAACCAGCTTCGGTTAGAGCGGTGGCATCAGCAATAGCAAAAGGAACATTTAATAACCTGGCTAATGTTTGGGCTAACAAAGTTTTTCCTGAACCAGTTGGACCAAGTAATAAAATATTTGATTTAGCAAGTTCAACTAAATCATCTTTGGGACGATCTGTTGCACCGGCTTGAACTCTTTTGTAGTGGTTATAAACAGCAACTGACAATGATTTCTTGGCGTGCTCTTGGCCAATTACATAATTATTTAGAAACGCATAGATTTCTTTTGGTTTTGGTAATTCTTCAAATGGTAAGTCAGCTGTCTCTTGTAACTCTTCATCAATTATTTCATTACAAAGTTCAATACATTCATCACATATATAAACACCAGGACCAGCAATTAATTTTTTAACTTGCTTTTGACCTTTACCGCAAAAGGAACATTTTAATGGATCAGTGCCTTCACCAAGTCTGGCCATTTTGGTGTGCTCCTTCGTCGCAACTTAAAAATTTGTGGTTAGTTGGATTAACGCTACCTTGAAGTACCCACAAAACAGGGTTTATTTATCTCAAATCAGCCATTGTGTTCACAGTGGGCGAACAAAAACTTTAACGAATTATTTTTGTGGCGCTTTGCGTGATGCAATTACTTGATCGATGATGCCATATTTTTGAGCATCCTCTGCTGTCAAGATTTTGTCTCGCTCAATGTCTTTTTGAATTTCAGCTAATTTCTTTCCTGTGTGCTTAGCCAAAATGCCTTCCATTTCAGCGCGCATTCTCAAAATTTCGTTTGCTTGAATTTCAATGTCAGAACCTTGTCCGCCACCTTCTGTGTAAGGCTGGTGAATCAAAATTCTTGCGTGTGGAAGTGCAAATCTTTTTCCAGGAGATCCTGCAGCAAGAACTACTGCAGCAGCAGAAGCAGCTTGACCTAAGCAAATAGTTTGAATTTGAGGCTTAATAAATT
>SXYE01000034.1 GCA_005789325.1 Actinomycetota bacterium | reverse complement strand
ATGAAAAATCAGGTTTAATAATTTTGACTCCAATTTTTTTTGACCATCTTCTTGTTTCTAAATAGAACAATTTCTCAGCTAATATCACTGCCTTATAAGTTAATTTGTTTAGTATTCCCAAGTTAGATGTCCACAGACCAGCCGAAGCAAATTCTTTAGTAGGAGTTAAAACCGGAATAATTTCCACTAAACCAGACACAGCACCAACTGATCTTGCAGCAATAGGTGCAGTTAAAACAGTTGGGTGATACAAGACAACATCTGGTTTAACTTTAAGTATTTGTTCAGCTGCAGTGTCTAAAAGTTTCACAATAAATGGCCTAACATTAGGCAAGAAATCAAGTGAGTTCTTAATTATTGATACTCCATTTTTGTTAACAAAGTGTTGAATAGAGCCCGGAAGGGATAAAGCGCTAAATTTCTCATTGCTTATTTTTGGAAAAAACTCTTCAGTAACCGATAGGTACACTTCATGACCTAATTCAGTTGCTTTCTTAGCAAATGCATAAAAAGGCTCAAAATCACCCCGACTGCCGGCTGTAACTAGATAAATTTTCAAATTAGTAATTTATGAAAGATCAATTAATAGATTGATTCTTACGATAATTAATTATACCTATAAGAATTTTTCGTCCAAAGTAAACTGACGCTATTGCTACTCCAAAATAAACCAAATAATCTAAATACTTGGCATACTTTTCTGCACTACTCCATTTATCTCCTAGAAAAAAACCTAGTGATATCCAAATGGAATTCCAAATACCACTTCCAAGCGTTGTAAAAATGATAAATTTAGACAACTTCATTTTGGTTAAACCTGCAGGGATACTTACTAAACTTCTGATTAGTGGTATTAAGCGACCAAAGAACACCAGCGAAGCTCCATGTCTTTCAAACCAAGAAGCTGTCTTTTGAAGATCTTTTACATACAGTCCAACATATTTTCCATATTTGCTTACTAGATTTTCTAATCTTTCTTCTGAAAAAGCTGAACCTAAATAATACAAAAATAATGCGCCAACAAGGGAGCCTGTTGTGGTGGCAATCAATGCTGCAACAAATCCAAAATTTTGAATGGAAACATTAAATCCAGTTAGTAATAGAATTAACTCAGATGGGATCGGAAGAATAATTACTTCAATTGCAATTAATAAAGATGCGCCCAGAAGCCCAATTGAATCGATTAAATTGACGGCAAATTCAAGCACCCTTTAAGCATACTTGATTCACTCTGTATTGATTATCGCCTCAATTAGTGAGTCAGCAAAGAAGAGTTAATTAGTGCCAGTTAACAACAAATTTTAATAATTTTTATTCTAAGTAGAGTGCTTTATTACTCGGATTTATGAATTTAGGTAAGGCTCTCAAATGGGTTTATTCATGAAATAAGTAGAGTAAATTACATGGATAAAGTTAAAGAGGCGGCACAAAAGCTAAAGAATGGCTTTCTAGTGGCTTTTCCAACTGAAACTGTTTATGGCTTAGGTGCTGATGCTACCAACCAAGAATCTGTGGCAAGAATTTTCGAAGTAAAAAACAGACCTATAAATCATCCCTTAATTGTTCATCTTTCTTCAATAAATCAGTTACCAGATTGGGCATTAGAGATTCCAAAGTACGCAAATGAATTGGCTACTGAGTTCTGGCCAGGCCCAATGACTTTAATTTTAAAAAGAAACATAATCGCCAAGGATTTTGTGACCGGCGGTCAAGAAACCGTGGGGATAAGAATTCCAAATCATAAAATTGCTCTTTCTTTATTAGAAGAGTTTAGAAAGATTGGTAGTGGTGCTATTGCTGCACCAAGTGCCAATAAATTTGGAAAAGTTTCTCCAACATCTTTTGAACATGTAAAAAGTGAAATTGGTAAAGACCTAAGTCATGATGACCTAATACTTGACGGAGGAATCTCTTTAGTAGGAATTGAATCCACAATTATTGATTGCACTGGTTCCTCACCAAAAGCTCTAAGACCAGGTGCAATCACAGATAAAATGATTGAAGATGTCACAGGAATGCAGTTGTCCAAACAGGTAAGCAACATAAGAGTAAGTGGATCCTTTAGTTCTCACTATGCACCCAATGCAAAAGTTGTTTTAGATATTGAGCCACAACAAGGAGATGGATTTATTGCTCTGGCTGAATTTGAAACTCCCGTTGGTGTGACAAGATTGATTTCGCCTAAAACAGTTGAAGAATTTGCCCAAGAATTGTATTCAGCTTTTCATATTGCTGATCAGATGAAATTACAAAGAATTGTTGTCATCCCTCCACATGGTGATGATTTGGCATTTGCCATAAGAGATCGTCTTTTAAAAGCCAGTAATGGTAAGTAATTAAGCGAGCCGCTTTTGAGAATTGAATCAGAGCCCGTTTTGTCGCAATAACACCTAGACAGTGCTCAATGCAATGACTACTTTTTAATTTGATTAATAAAAATGAGATTTTGGACAATATACAATTAAATTGGCTGGTTTGCTGAAATAGAATATGAAACCATTTCTTTACGATAAAAAATGAACTAAACTAAAGTGTGACCAATTTTCATCAAAATTCATTTCTTGACTTACCTGACAATCTCCCAGAACCCATCGATGACGGGGCAGCAAATCATTTGTTGGGATTGAATATTCCAAATGTTTTTCTCAAATCAACAAATGGATCAAGTGTCAAACTTGGAGAACTAGAAGGAAAATATATTATTTTTTGTTACCCCATGACAGGTGTGCCAGGAGTATCTATGCCAAACGGATGGGATGAAATACCCGGCGCAAGAGGTTGCACTCCTCAAGTTTGTTCATACAGAGATAAATTCTCAATTCTCAAGACACATCTAGATCATATCTTTGGAGTAAGCACCCAAAATACAAAATACCAAAAAGAGTTACGCGACAGATTAGAACTTCCATATGAAATTCTTAGTGACTCAGAACTTAAATTTCAAAAGAGTTTAAAATTACCAGTGTTTAATGTTGAAAACAAAGTCTTGCTAAAAAGATTAACCTTGATTATCGACAGTGGAAAAATTAGTAAAGTACATTATCCAGTATTTCCAAGCATCAAAGATGTTGATTGGGTACTTGAAGAGTTGTCAAGATAATCAATTTTATTATCATCGACACCAACTAAGAGTCGATTGGTAGCCGTTAAAGTCAGAGCCGCTTTCGGGAATTGAACCCGAGACCTTTGCTTTACGGGAACAATATCCATTTAGTCTCGATACTATACTTATTCAGGAAAACCCTTGTGTCATACTTGGTCCGGCTAATTGGTCACCTCGATTTCTATACAGTTAATTTCTTTTCTATGGGGTGAAGAGATCGGCGATTAATCTTGTATTGCAATTTGCACAAATTCTTGAGCTTCTATATATGGTGAGTTATAATTTCCGTGAAGAAAGTCGGTTTAAAAAAACACTGGAAAGGTACGTACATGATGCGTAAACGTCTTATCGTCAACCAAGTCTTCTTGGCGGTGACACTTTGCCTGGTCTCTGCGTGCGGTGATGGCGGAAGCCCTAAGTCGGAGAGCACTCAAGTTGACGTGAGTGAGACGAAAGAAATAGCTCAAGACAATATTGTTTTTGAAAATATATCAATTGATTTAGAATCAAACCCATGGAAATGGCCAAGCGACACCAATAGTTGGCCAGCTCGTGATTATCCTCCGATTCATATATTTGGTGAAAATTACCAAGGTAAGGTCGAATCCACTCTTACGTTTGACATGTTGAAGATTGGTCAATCGGTTATTTCACCTGTGGATGGAGTAGTAATTGACAATAAGCCTCAGCCTGAAGATTGTGACACCGAGTTATACATAATGGATTCTAAATCCCAGCAAGTATTTTCTATAGATCACGTCATATCTACTCTTAAGAAAAACGATCAAGTCAAAGTAGGACAAATAATTGCAACGGTTCCTGCTTGGCAATGTAAAGAAGATTTTGGTCGTTACGAATTAATGTTAGTTAAAGAAGAAAATGGGATAATGGAGGCGTACTGCCCTCTTGATTTCATCAACCCCACATCAAAACCGAATATTCTTCTCTCAATATCAAAAGTGACTACGGAGTGGAACAAAGTTGCTACCACAGACAGGAGTAAATACACTTCCGAACAAATGTCGGGTAATTTGTGCTTAACTCCTACTGCCTCAGCATATGGATAAACTAATACTTTAGATTGAAAAATATCCAGTTCTTCCTAAAAGTTATTCATTTATATTGTTAATTACTGAAGATTGCTCGTTGAATTAGTTGAATGAAGTCGTTAACTTCAGCTCTAGTTAAAAGGTAATCATTGACTCATATTGTTTTTTAAGACTGAGTCCAGCTAGTAGTAAGACTGCATCGAGCACAACTAGCGATTTCTATACACCTGCTGAAAAGTTAGTCATAAATTCAAAAAGGATTCACCCCAAGGTTAAGCGAGCCGCTTTCGGGAATTGAACCCGAGACCTTTGCTTTACGAGAGCAACGCTCTGCCAACTGAGCTAAAGCGGCCGGGTTTAATTAATTAGACGTGGGTAATTGAGAAACTCGGTGGTCTCGACGTTTAATCAAGTCATCAACCATAGAAATAAATCTTGCAATACTAGAACCTGGTTTTGTGTCACCAAAGTAATAATTTCGCATTGATTCATAAGAACTTCTATCTACTTGTCCTGCTACATGATCAGAAATTAATTTTTCAATATTATTAATATTGTTCTTATTTATAACGGTGACAGCTTTTGACACAGGTGCAACTTTGGCAAATTCTTGATCATTGCTTCTTCTGTCACACATCAACATCACACCTTGTGGTTTCAAATATAAGTAATCAATTGTTACCGCAGAAACATCAGAAACCAATAGATCAGCTACTTGCAAAACTGGCAGAGGATCTCCTGCAACTAACCTATGTTTTGCACTTGCATCCTTTGAATTCGCAGAATCCAGTAATGACAAAACAGCTTTATGGGCACGTATCATGTGTGGTTTAGGTGAAGTCGTTACCTTTGGGTGTGGTTTATAAAGAAGAGTTGAATTAGGAATTTTAAGCATTGCGGAAACTATTTGTTCACCATATACATCAACTGATGAATAGTCATTTGCGTCTTGATCACCTTCCCAAGTGGGTGCATAAACAAGGATTTTTCTTTCAGTATTAACATCAATTGGCTTCTTTAATAAATCTAACTGAGGTCTACCTATAACAACTTCTTTATTTTCATCACTAACAATTAATGCATTTTTCAATCTGTCTTTAGCCGCTTGACCTGCAACTGCCACAACATCGTAGGCATACATTTGTCTAGAAGTCATACTCATTTTATCTGACTCACCATGATTTAAATGAACATGAAAAGCTTTCTTAGCAGCCATTGCTTGGAAATTTGTAAACGAGTTATTTACATACAACACAACTTTGTAGTTATTTGATTCAATCAAATCAGTTAATGTGAAGAAGTCATAAACAGAGTTAACTGGAAGTGATGTCATTTTTCTTAAATATTTAGTTGTAGGAAACTGCCTACAAATGATTTGAACCTTATGAGTTTTATTCAATTCTTCATAAACTGGTAACCACTGTTGAATTTGATAGGAACGAGACAAGTCATCGCCAAAATAAGCTAAAACTTCAAAGTTCTTTGAGTTATTTTTTAGTTCCTTAAACTCAGAAATTGCTTGAGGATCATTTGCAATCCAAGCATGATAAGCCGCCCCACCCATACGACGAATGCGCAAAAACCAAGGGTTGGAATCAAAACGTCTAGGAATAAATGCCATGGTGATTATGAGCCTACTCAATATAGATAGTTAGCAGATGAGCGTGAAAGACTAAAGGCAAAGAAAACTACGAAATTTAGCTAAGTGAATGGGGCATCATGCTGGGCATGGTTTTGGCCGCCGGTGCTGGACGTCGTCTTCGTCCCTACACCGATACTTTGCCCAAAGCACTTGTTCCAGTAGATGATGAAACCACAATCCTTGATTTAACTTTAAGTAATTTCTCCAAAGTTGGTTTGAAAGATGTAGCAGTAATTGTTGGTTACAAATCAGAAGCAGTTGAAGAAAGAAAAAATGACTTGGAATCAAGACATAATGTTAATTTGGAACTAATCTTTAACGACAAAGCAGAAGAATGGAATAATGCTTACTCTTTATGGTGCGCTAGAGATTTATTCATACAAGGTTTCTTATTAGCAAATGGTGACACAGTTCATCCTGTAAGTGTGCAAGAAACACTTTTAGAAAATAGAGGTCCCGCTATTCTTTTGGCGGTTGACACAGTAAAAAAGTTGGCAGATGAGGAAATGAAACTAACTATTGATTGTGCCGGTAATCTTGCCAGAATTACGAAACAAATGGATCCAGCAACTGCGTTTGGTGAATATATTGGATTAACTCTTGTTGAACCAGAGGCTGCAAAGAATTTAACTTCAGCTTTAGAAAAAACTTGGAAGCTAAATCCAGATCTTTACTATGAAGATGGTTATCAGGAATATGTTGAGAGTGGTGGAGTAATTTCTCTTCAACCAATTGGGGATGTTTCTTGGGTTGAAGTCGATAACCATGATGATCTAGCAAAAGCGAGGTCAATTGCATGTCGCTACTAAAAAGAATGATTGAAACTCCTCTCTACATTGATATTCGTAAAGGTGCTCTTGATGATTTAGCAACTGTGTTAGCTGATCAAAGAGTTTCCAATAAAGGCCACATTGCAGTGGTCATGACTGAAGGTGGAAAAAAGAAATTTGAAAGCAGATTAAAAAAAGCGGCCCCTAATGCAGATTTTTATATTTCACCAGGAAATTCATTAGCTGATGCTAAAGCGTTAGCAGAAACTCTAAAGCCTAAACAATATGATGCCATCGTTGGCGTAGGTGGAGGCAGAGTAATTGATGTTTGTAAATTCTCAGCTTCTATCTTAGAAATTCCTATGGTCTCTGTTGCCACAAATTTGGCTCACGATGGCTTGGCTTCACCAGTTAGTATTTTAGAAAATAACGGGAGTAGATCTTCTTTTGGTGTTAGTGCTCCACTTGCAGTTGTTGTCGATTTAGATGCAATCAAACTTGCCCCAGCTAGATTTATCAGAGCAGGTATTGGAGATGTTTTAAGTAATCTTTCTGCTGTTAAAGATTGGGAATTAGCAGTAAAAGAAAATAATGAAAAAATGGATGGCTTAGCTGCATCCATGGCACGCATAAGTGCTGAAGCACTACTTGGCAGAGCTGACTCAATTGGTAGTGATGATTTTCTAGTTGCCCTTGCTGAAGCTTTAGTTTTATCCGGTGTGGCAATGGGAATTGCTGGTACCTCTAGACCGTGCAGTGGTGCCTGCCATGAAATTTCTCATGCAATCGATTTGTTATTTCCTGATCGCACTAAACCTCATGGTGAACAAGTTGGTATGGGTGCATTATTTGCAACATTTTTAAGAAATGATGAAGAAAGATTTCAAGAATTAGCTTTCGCCCTAGCCCAACACGAACTGCCACTTTCTCATCACGCTATAGGATTTAATGATGAAGAGTTTACAGAAATTGTTAAGTCAGCACCAACCACAAGACCAGATCGCTTCACCATATTAGAACACTTGAATTTATCTGAAAATAGAATAAAGGAAAAAATTAAGGAATTTAACGACGCAATTGCGTCCTTGCAGATTTAATGTATTTCTATGTGTTCAGCTATTTTTTGCTTAGCTGCTAATGCATAAACAATTAATGTCACAGCAGCTGGAACCATTAATAACCACACTAAAACTTCAGTACCAGCTCTTTGCATAACAATTCCCATTAATGATGGTGAAACACTTGCCCCAGCAATTGCAGCAAACATCATGAATCCTGCAGTTCTTGGATCTCCTGGATTAATTCTTACTGCCCAGACCATTGCAGTTGGAAAAACTGGTCCGCAGACAAAGCCCATAAGGCTAAATCCAACTAGAGACATGTTGGTAAAACCTATAAAAATAAGGCTAAAAATAATCAAAACTGAGGATGTTAAAACAATTTGAGTTGGAGAATATTTGTTTGCTAAAGGCAAAATAATTATTCGACCAGCTGCAAGGGATAAGAAAAACAGTGCTAAAGCGGTTGCCCCAACTTGAGCGGAATAACCTTTGTCAATCATGTAGGTAGGAATCCAGCCACTGGCTCCAACTTCAACGCCAACGTAAAATGCAATACCAATTAATAACATTGCGAAAACAAATTTGTGACCATCAGGTTTTGCTGTGGAACGATCTCTTTTTAAATAACCAGAAGTGTTGGAAATAAAAAGATATCCAACTCCAATAAACACTGCAGCCCACACAAAAAGTAGTTCTGTGAACAAATCTGGAACAGCCCCTGCAATAAGAATTGGTCCTATAACTGCTCCAATAGCAAAACCAGCATTCAAAATATTTACAAGTCTTACTGCCTTTTTACTTCCTCCTCGAGATAAAAACTGACTAATAGTTGCATCACATGCACCAAAACCAATTCCAACTATTGCCACACCCAACAAAGTTATATTCCAACTTGGAGCAAGACCAATTAGCACTGAACCTAATCCCATAAGTGGAGCGCCTAAACCGCCAACATAAGCTGCCTTAAATTTTGAAACACTTAACGTGCCAATTACTACACCTAATAAAGCAGTAATTCCGTGAGCAAAGAAAATAATGCCACTTTCGGCAAGATTAAGAGAAAATTTATCGCGAAAATAGGGAACCATAACTCCATAAGATGAAGTAAATCCGCCCATCACAGCAAATATTGAGATACCTGAGTAAACAGATACGTTATTAAGTTTTAAAGGTGCATGAATTAAAGTCATTTTTGCTAACTTAGCAAATGATTACTTAAATCAAAGTGATGACATGGGGGCATCAGGTGCAGGTGGTCTAGATAACAAAACTTCA
The DNA here is from genome assembly GCA_005789325.1 of Actinomycetota bacterium. GTDB lineage: Bacteria > Actinomycetota > Actinomycetes > S36-B12 > UBA5976 > ATZT02. The sequence goes on along the minus strand of SXYE01000034.1, from coordinate 2,722 downwards.
ATATCACCTGAGACCGACCAAGATCCTGATTCAAATGGAATGATGAAAGCATCACCTGAAGTTGTGTCAAAATTTCCTTGTTTTTCAGTGTGAATAACACCACTGCCTTTGGTAACCAAAATTATTGCAAAACCTGGAGCAAATTCAATTGCTGCATTTTTTGGTCTAATTAAATGTGATCTAAAATATGGTTCAGCTTGCACAGGCAACATTGATCTCAATAATGATAAATCATTTTCTGTTGAGACAACTAACTTTTCAACATCTTCTTTCTTTAAAGCATTCAAATCTAATGCTTGGAGAGCAAGATCAAAACCAAGATTTAGATGCCCATCTTTCTTGCCATCAACTGCGAAACCTTCCCATTCCAAAAGAATAGAAAAATCTGTTGGTTCTTGTAATTCAAGAATAAATATTCCTTCCGCAATTGCGTGCGGGATTCCTGCTGGAACTAAAATTCCATCCCCTGCTTTCACGCCTCGTTTGTTTAAAGAATCAATTAATCCTTTGGTGTCTTCATTTTCAACCATTTTTTTAACATTTGGTAAGGCCATGTTTGATTCAAAACCAATTCCAACCCAAGCATCTTTTGGTGCTTCTAAAACAATCCAAGCTTCTGTTTTTCCATGTGGCACACCTAAATGTTGCTTAGCAAAATTTCTAGTTGGGTGATAATGAACTGGAAGTCTTTGATCTGGATCAAGAAGTTTAACTAGTAATTCAATACTTGCGCCATATCTATTAACGTGACTTTTCCCTAACCATGACTCAGGATTGGTTAAAACACTTTCTTTTAAAGTTGTGCCATCTTCTAAAATTGTTAAACCTTGATTACTAGAACCAAATCTGGTGGTAGTTGAACCTAACCATTCCTCTGGTCGCATCGGTCCACCTGGACCGTTTCTAAGTTTGCCAATTTTGTTTCCACCCTTATAAAAGTGATCAAATTGGTTAGCAGGTAGTTTTATAGGTTTAGCGACTAACAAATCGTGACTTCTCTCTTACTACTTTTTACTCTTGTTATAAGCATCCACGATTTTTTGCTTTTCTTCAATAAGTTTTTTCAGTTTATCCTCGGCAATTTGGGCATCCTTGAGTGCAGATTTCGCATTTTTGAGGGCAGCGTTGGCTTCCTTTAATAAGACTTCAAGTTCATCTTTTCGACTAGTTGCCTCAATTTTTTGGGCCTCTAAAAGTTTTATCAATTCAATTGATTTCTTCATGATGCGTTCTTGGGACTCAGCAAAAAGACTTAAATTTATTAGATTTTCAGTGAACTCTGTCGGGGATGCTGAATCTAGTAATACTGACAAGGTATCTAGAGATCCTTGCATGTAAAGAATTCTTATCGAATCAGTTACTTGTGATTGGGCGTTACGTGCTTCTGCTTCCCTAATATCAATATCTTTAATTAAATCTTCTAATTCTTTTTGTGCTTTTTCTATTTCATTTTTGATATTTAAATATTTTTTTCTAGATTCAGCTGCTTGAGCTGCAGCTTGATCTGCTTTTTCACTTGCTGCTTTATATTGTGGAGTTAGAGCGGCAATATCAGCGGCAGCTTGTTGAGCACGATATGCAAATTCATCAAATCCACTTTGAGTTGGAATTCCACCCAAAGTATCTGCTAGTGCGATATCAACAGCACCAACTATGTAAGTTGATTTTAATTTCATTCTGGCTTGGAATGTTCTTCCACTTAGAGTTACAGATCCACCACCTGGATCTTTTGCAACAATAGTTTTTGCAGCGCCACTTGGAAAACGTTCAACTACTTCAATAGTTTCTACAATAGAAAGCCCTAGTGCTGCAGCCATTGCACTTTGCGACATTCTTAATCCCCAACGAGCATTTGGGTTTCTTGCATTTAAAGACCAGTTGTCATCAACTGATTGACTCCAAGCAACATTTCCGCCCCAAGCATCTCTAGTACTCATGGTTCTGCCACCAGTTGAAGATGCAAAATACGCGGTTATTGCTTTACCACCAAATGTTAAAATTGCAGGTTGACCAGATGGAGCTACTGCTGAATTAACTGCGTCTCTCCACGTATCACTTTCTTTTGAATAACCAACATAAACCTGATCAGATGTGTTGTTATAAACATGACAGCCACAATTTCCTCTTAGACCGCTATTAACTTTTCCTAATCCATAAGAACGTGATGCCACAACTTGTGCAACTAAAGCAGCTTTAGGCCAAGATGAACTCATTTCAGCAACTCCTAAGGGATATTCATCTGCCAATCTCATAGAGATTGCAGAATAAAGATCTGGCCTTCCATCATTATCGCCACCATAAACAACATTCAAAATTCCATATTTATATCTGTGTCCTGGAGTTGATAAAGCAGAACTTGGATTCGTATCCGGTGATCCACCTACTGTGTTAATTAAACCTGATCCAGCACTTATCCGAAAAGAAATTCTTTTTCCTGAACCACGTGATTCAGCTCTACCATCATCACCACCACTTGTGACAACAGATGCCCCATTTGATTCAATTCTAATAATTACGCCACTACCAATTGTCGCAACAGGATTGCCATCAATTGACATTTCTAATTGGGCATCATCTGAAAACTTATCTAGTCGAACAAAAACAGCAGTTCTATCTTGGGTTAAACCAACACTTATTTGTTTATCTACTGGTGAATCACTTAAATTTGTTCCTGGGTAATAATGCGCAACTATGTCTTGCCAACCTTTTCCTTCAAGTGCTT
>SXYE01000004.1 GCA_005789325.1 Actinomycetota bacterium | reverse complement strand
GGATGTCCACCAAGACCTGAAATGTTAATGGATGCAATTTTGAAAATTCACGATCAAATTCAAGATATGAAACTTGGTAAACAAAGAGAGAAGCAAGCAATTCGCCTTGAAGATAACAGTTTGAAAGAATCTCCACTTATTGAATTAAAAGGTCTTCTTTCATGAGTGACAAAGAAATAATTACTACTAACGAAACACCGATACTTAAAGATGTTGTTAAGGGTGCTTTTGGAAGTTCAACTTCAGCAGGGGATACTTCAGGTTTTGGTGGATTAGTAACAACGATTCAAGCAACACCTAGTGCACAAAGACCTTATGGAAGTTACTTTGATGAAATAGCAGATGCCCTAGAAAAAGCTTTACCTTCTCAGAAAGTAACTTTCGAACAAGCAATTGAAAGAGTTGTAGTGCAAGTTGATCAATTAACTTTGATGGTTAAAAAAGAGTACTTAAAAGCTGTGGCTCGAGTTTTAAGAGATGATCCTGCACTTCGATTTGAAATGTGTATGGGAGTTGCGGGTGCTCATTGGCCTAAAGAAAAGAATCGTGAATTACACGCAATTTATCCATTTGTTTCAATTACAAATAACAGAAGAGTGATGATTGAAGTAATTACCTCAGAAACCGATCCACACATTCCATCAATTACAGATATTTATCCTTCTAACAATTGGCACGAAAGAGAAACTTATGATTTCTTCGGAATTATTTTTGATGGACACCCATCTTTAACAAGAATTGAAATGCCAGATGATTGGGTTGGCTATCCACAAAGAAAAGATTATCCACTTGGTGGAATCCCAGTTGAATATAAAGGAGCAGTAATTCCTCCTCCAGATGAAAGAAGAAGTTACAGCGGATGAGTACAGATATTTTTTCAGGTTCTTATGACACAACCCAAGGTCGTGTTTACACACTTTCAGGCGGAGATTGGGACACAGTATTAGGTTCCACTGCTGGTGAGCGTGAACGAATTGTTGTAAACATGGGACCACAACATCCATCAACACATGGTGTACTCAGATTAATTCTTGAATTAGATGGTGAAACCGTAACTGAAGCCCGTTGTGGAATTGGTTATTTACATACCGGTATTGAAAAGAACATGGAATATCGTTCCTGGGTTCAAGGAACTACTTATGTAACGCGTATGGATTACTTATCTCCAATATTTAATGAAACAGCATATTGTTTAGCAGTTGAAAAAATGCTGGGAATTACTGATCAGATTCCAGATCGCGCCAACACAATTAGAGTTTTGTTAATGGAATTAAACAGAGTTTCTTCTCATTTGGTTGCTTTAGCAACAGGTGGTATGGAACTAGGTGCATTAACTGCAATGACAAATGGTTTTAGAGACAGAGAATTAATTCTTGACCTATTTGAAATGATCACAGGTTTAAGAATGAATATGGCTTATGTCAGACCTGGTGGGGTAGCAGTAGATCTACCTGTTGGAGCTGAAAAGAAAATTGAAGAAACAATTAAATTACTAAGAACTAGATTTAAAGATAACTTTAATATTTTAGTTGATAATCCAATTTGGACTCGTAGAACTAAAAATATTGGCGTTCTTGATTTAACAGGCTGTATGGCTCTGGGAATTACTGGTCCAGTTTTGAGATCAACAGGCTTGCCGTGGGATTTAAGAAAAACTCAACCATATTGTGGATATGAAAATTATGAATTTAATGTTGTGACAGAAAATACCAGTGATACTTATGGTCGATTCTTAATAAGAATGCGTGAAATGCATGAATCTTTAAACATTGTGGAACAAGCATTAACTCGACTAAAACCAGGACCAGTAATGGTTGAAGATAAATCAATTGCCTGGCCTGCTCAATTAGCACTTGGTTCAGATGGTTTAGGAAACTCACTTGATCACATCAGAAAAATTATGGGCCAATCAATGGAATCTTTAATTCATCATTTCAAGTTAGTAACCGAAGGATTCAAAGTTCCAGCCGGACAAGCCTATGTTGCAATCGAATCTCCTAGAGGAGAACTTGGTGCATTAGTAATTAGTGATGGTGGAACAAAACCATATCGAGTTCACTTCCGTGATCCATCATTTAATAATTTGCAAGCAGTTGGCCCAATGGGCGAAGGGGGACAAGTAGCTGACTTAGTTGCTGCTGTTGCTTCAATTGATCCAGTAATGGGTGGAGTTGATCGATGAGTATTCGTGCCATTACAGAGGAAGATATAAAAAACTTAGAAATATTGGCAGCTAAATATCCAGAAAGAAGATCAGCTCTTCTTCCGATGCTTCACTATGTGCAATCAATTCAAGGAATGGTTTCACCAGCAGGAATTCAAACTTGCGCCAAAGTATTGGATTTAACTCCAGCAGAAGTAGCTGCAGTTGCCACGTTTTACACAATGTTTAAAAGATTTCCTATGGGTAAACACCACATTGGGGTTTGTACAAATACTTTATGTGCATTGCTTGGCGGAGATGAATTGTGGAAAGAATTAACTGACACTCTTGGCATAGGACATGACGAAACAACAGTAGAAGGCTTATTCACAATTGAAAGAATTGAATGCCAAGCTGCTTGCACCGTTGCACCAGTTGTCACTGTCAATTGGGAATTTATGGATTCAATGACACCAAAATCTTTAAGAGAATTAATTGAAAAACTAAAACTTGGTGCACCTGTTCAATCAACTCGAGGTGTACAAATCACTTCAATTTCAGATTCCGAAAGATTGTTAGCAGGATTTAATGACGGAAAATATTCTGATTCACCATTAGCTGATGATTCAATGCTTGCCGGTTTAAGAGTTGCTAAGCAAAGAAATATGAGTGCACCTGCAGGAAAAGGTGTGAAATAAAATGGCATTAACACCAGTACTTACTGCTCATTGGGATGATCCAAAATCATTTGAAATTGAAAGTTACAAAAAATATGGTGGTTACGTTGCTTTAAGTAACTCTTTGAAAATGACACCCGATGAAGTTATTGGAATTGTTAAAGACTCAGGTTTAAGAGGACGTGGTGGTGCAGGTTTTCCAACTGGAATGAAATGGTCATTTGTTCCGCAAAATGATGGAAAAGAACACTACTTAGTTGTAAACGCAGATGAATCAGAACCAGGTGCTTGTAAAGATATTCCACTTATGTTGGCAAATCCACATTCATTAGTTGAAGGTGTGGCAATTGCTTCTTATGCAATTCGAGCAAGTAAAGCTTTTATTTATATTCGCGGAGAAGTTCCACACGCAATAAGAAGAGTGATGAATGCTGTGGAGCAAGCTTATGCAGCAGGTTTTCTTGGTAAAAATATTCAAGGTTCAGGATTTAATTTAGACATAGTTGTTCATGCAGGAGCTGGTGCTTATATTTGTGGTGAAGAAACTGCACTACTTGATTCACTAGAAGGTCGACGCGGTCAACCAAGATTAAAACCACCGTTTCCTGCCGTTGCAGGACTTTATGCCTCTCCAACAGTTGTTAATAACGTTGAAACTTTGGCAAGTGTTCCTGCAATTATTTTGAATGGCGCCGATTGGTTTAAATCAATGGGAACAGAAAAATCTCCAGGATTTAAATTGTTTGCAGTTTCTGGTCACGTTAATCGTCCAGGAATTTTTGAAGCAGCTCTTGGTACAACAATGAGTGAACTTCTTGATTATGCCGGTGGGATGCGTAAGGGAAGTAAATTAAAGTTTTGGATTCCTGGTGGATCTTCAGTGCCAATGTTGACACCAGAACATATTGATATTCCAATGACTTACGAAGATTTAAGTGCTGCAGGAACCATGCTTGGTACTGGCACACCAATGATGTTTGATCACACCACAAGTGTTGTTAAAGCTGTAAGTAGATGGCTTGAATTTTATAAACATGAATCTTGCGGAAAGTGCACACCTTGTCGTGAAGGTACATATTGGATAACAGGAATTTTGGAAAAGTTCGAACATGGCAAAGGTAAAGAAGAAGAGTTATCAGTAATTAATGATGTGTGCGGTCAAATTGCTGGCAGATCTTTCTGTGCTTTAGGTGATGCTGCGGCAACACCGTTTCCTGGTGCAATGAAATATTTTGCTGATGAATTTAGAGATGCAACCAGAATCGCAGCAGATGCATCGTTTCCACCAAGTGCTACAACTATTTTTGATAAAGCAGGTGTGTGATGACCTTAACATCTGATAACAAGCAAACAAAAACAGATAATTTGATCACTGCAACCATTGATGGAATTCAAGTACAAGTTCCTAAAGGAACATTAATTATTAGAGCAGCAGAAAGAATGGGAACGTTTGTACCAAGATTTTGTGATCATCCTGCTTTAGCACCAGTTGCAGCTTGTCGAATGTGCTTAGTTGAAATTGAAGGAATGCCTAAACCGCAACCATCTTGTGCAATTCCTTTAACAGAGGGAATGGTTGTTAAAACTCAAATGACTTCAAAAGTTGCTGAAGATGCGCAAGCTGGAGTTATGGAATTCCTGTTAATAAATCATCCACTTGATTGCCCAGTTTGCGACAAAGGTGGCGAATGCCCATTGCAAAATCAAGCAATGACAGCAGGGCGCGCTGAATCAAGATTTGAAATTGAGAAAAGAACTTTTCCTAAACCAATTGAATTAAGCACAGAGATTTTGCTTGATAGAGAACGTTGCGTTGAATGTGCTCGATGCACCAGATTTTCAGAAGAAATTGCGGGAGATCCATTTATTGAATTATTAGAACGTGGAGCAAAACAACAAGTTGGTATCGCAACTGATGAACCTTTTAATTCCTATTTTTCTGGTAACACCGTACAAATATGTCCAGTAGGAGCACTAACAAGTTCTTCATACAGATTTAGATCAAGACCTTTCGATCTTGTTTCAGTTCCAACAACATGTGAACATTGCGCCTCTGGTTGTTCATTAAGAACTGATTATCGACGCGAAACTGTAATGAGAAGACTTGCTTGGGAAGATCCTGAAGTAAATGAAGATTGGAATTGTGACAAAGGTCGATTTGCATTTACATACTTAAAAACTAATCGTTTAACTCAACCAAAAGTTCGCACAAAAGATGGTACACAAGTTGATGCGCTCTGGCCTGACGCCATTGATTTTGCTGCTAAAGGTTTAAAAGAAGCTAATGGCAAAGTTGCAGTGTTACTGGGTGGTCGTTTAACAATGGAAGATGCTTACGCTTATTCCAAGTTTGCCCGTTTGGCTTTAGGAACAAATGACATTGATTTTAGAAACAGAGTAAATAGTGCTGAAGAACTCGATTTCTTAGGAAACTTTGTGGCAGGTTCTGCTGGTTCAGTTACCTACGCAGATTTAGAAAAAGCAAAAGATGTTGTCCTAGTTAATTTTGAACCAGAAGAAGAGTCTCCAATCGTATTTTTGCGTTTAAGAAAAGCAGTAGCAAAATCTAAAATTAACATCATTGCAATCGCTCCTTATTTAAGTCGTGGATTAGAAAAAATTAATGCTGAAGTCGTTGCTACAAAGCCAGGCGATGAAGCAAAAGTTATTCGTGGTTTAAACATTGCTCAGGAATCAATAATTCTTGTAGGAGAAAGAGCAGCAGCAAGCCCAGGAACTTTGAGCGCGGTATTAGAAGCAGCAGAAAAAACTAATTCAAAACTTTCTTGGATACCTAGAAGAGCTGGTGAAAGAGGTGCGATTGAAGTAGGCGCATTACCAAATCTTTTGCCTGGGGCACGACCTGTAACTGAAACGAGTGCACGAAGTGAAGTTGGTGCAATTTGGGGCGTTAACGCTTCAGATATTCCAAATAAACCTGGAAAAAATCATGCAGAAATTATTCAAGCTGCACTAAATGGTGAAGTAAAAGCTTTAATAATTGCAGGTTTAGATGTTTTGGATTCACCAGATCCACAAGCATTAGGTCAAGCAATTAATGCCGTTGATTTTGTAATCACCTTAGGAATTCAAGAAAATTCATTAACACGTTATGCAAATGTTTCATTACCTGTTGCCCCAGTGACTGAAAAGTCAGGAACATTTATCAACTGGGAAGGAAGACCAAGACCATTTGGTAGAGCAATTTCTTCAACCAATGCGCTAACCGATGCTCGAGTCCTGGCGATGCTTGCTGAAAGTTTAGGTTTTGAATTTGGTTTACAAACTATTGAAGAGTTAAGACAAGAACTTTCTTCATTTGGTAATTGGACTGGAAAGAAAATCGAAAAACCAGTTGTTAAAGAAGTTGGCGCTTTAGAAACTTCGCCATCAACTGCCATTTTGTCTACTTGGAATCTGTTACTTGATGATGGAGCACTTCAAAAAGGTGAAGAACATTTAGCTGGAACCCAGAGAACAGCTGTTGCACATATGAGCGAGAAAACAGCAGCAGATCATAAATTAGAGAATGATGACAAGGTCATTATTTCTAACGCTAGAGGATCAATAACTATCAAACTTGAAATTATTGAAATGGTTAATGATGTTGTGTGGATTCCAGCCAACAATCATGACAGCAAAGTTAAATCAAAACTTGGTGCAAAAGAAGGCGACATCGTGACAATTCAAAGAGGGAATTTCTAATGAGAATTCTTCCTAATGTTGAACTAAGTGCCTTTGGAATTGATCCATGGTGGGTCACTTTAATCAAAGTGGTAACAATTTTCGTCACACTAGTTGTTTTAACTTTGTTAGCAATTTGGGGCGAGAGAAGAATTGTTGCCCGAATGCAGATGCGCGTTGGTCCAAACAGAGTTGGTCCAGGTGGTGTCTTAATCGGATTGATGGATGGTGTGAAACTTGCACTTAAGGAAGATGTAATTCCATTTACTGTTGACCGTGTTGTTTATATCTTGGCTCCAATAATTTCAGCGACCACAGCATTTATGACTTTTGCAGTTATTCCTTTTGGTCCTGAAGTTTCATTTTTTGGAGTTATCACTCCTCTGCAATTAACAGATTTTCCAGTTAGCGTTTTGTATGTTCTAGCTATAGCAAGTGTTGGAATTTATGGAATTGTTTTAGCAGGTTGGTCTTCAGGCTCAACATATTCATTACTGGGTGGACTTAGATCTTCTGCGCAAATGGTTTCATACGAAATAGCTATGGGCTTATCGTTTGTAGCAGTTTTTCTTTACGCAGGTTCAATGAGTACTTCTCAAATAGTTGCCGCTCAAGAAAGAACTTGGTACATCTTGTTGCTGCTTCCATCATTTTTGATATACGTAATTTCAATGGTAGGAGAAACAAATAGAGCACCATTTGATTTACCTGAAGCAGAGGGTGAATTAGTTGGAGGTTTTCATACTGAGTATTCATCTTTGAAATTTGCTTTATTTTTCTTAGCTGAATATATAAACATGGTTACCGTTTCTGCTTTAGCTACCACTTTATTTTTGGGCGGATGGCGAGCACCGTTTCCTTTTTCATTAATACCAGGGGCAAATGAAGGTTGGGTGCCACTGATTTGGTTCTTTGGCAAAATTGCACTGTTCTTATTCGTGTTCATTTGGATGCGGGGAACTCTTCCAAGATTTAGATACGACCAATTTATGAATATTGGTTGGAAAATATTAATTCCTGCTTCATTGGCCTGGATTGTTATTGTGGCAATTACTAGAGGATTAAGAAATTCACTAGATCTACCAACAGGACAAACTATTGCCTTGTTAGGTTTACCGTTAATAGCTGTTGCTTTAGCAGTATTTATTGCAGATTGGCGTAAGGCTAATGCTGAAGCAAACAATGAAGAAGTAGAAGTAGAGATTACAGAAGTAAATCCGTTTGCAGGGGGACATCCTGTTCCACCACTTCCTGGTCAAGTTTTAGTTGAACCAAGTGCTACCAAACAAGGGATATTAAATGGCTGAGATTCCACAAATTATTAGAGGTTTTGGTGTCACTTTTAGATCTATGTTTAGAAAAGTTACAACCGAACAATACCCTGAAGAAAAAGTTCCTACACAAGCAAGATTTCACGGCAGACATCAACTAAATCGTCATCCTGACGGATTAGAAAAATGTGTTGGTTGCGAACTTTGCGCTTGGGCTTGTCCTGCAGATGCAATATATGTTGAAGGTGCTTCTAATGAAGAAGGAGAAAGATTTTCTCCAGGTGAGCGTTATGGCCGTGTTTACCAAATAAATTATCTGCGCTGTATTGGTTGCGGACTATGCATTGAAGCCTGTCCAACCAGAGCACTAACGATGACAAATGAATATGAATTAGCTGATAATTCAAGAAGTAAATTAATTTATGAAAAAGATGATTTACTTGCACCAATACTTCCTGGAATGGCAACCCCACCACATTCAATGATTGATGACTATGTGGCACAGGATTATTACGATGGCAAAGTTAAAGGTGCATCTGCTGAACAGTTTGCTGAAGTAGAAATCAATAAACAAAAAGGGCAAAGTGTTTAACTAAATGATTAATACCTATTTAAAGCTAGCTGAAGTATCACAAAACTCAATTTCATTTGAACCATTTGTATTTTGGGTTTGTGGGGGACTAGCTGTTATAGGTGCTATTGGAATGTTGATCTCACATAAGGCAGTACACAGTGCTTTATGGGTGGCATTGACCATGATCAATTTGGCAGTTTTATATGTAGTTCAATCAGCTCCATTCTTGGGTGTAACACAAGTAGTTGTTTACACCGGAGCAGTAATGATGTTGTTTCTATTTGTATTAATGATTGTGGGAGTTGATGCATCAGATTCACTAGTTGAAACAATCAAAGGACAAAGAAGAGTTGCAATCCTGGCCGGTGTTGTTCTAGTAATTGCTCTAGTTCTACTTTTGGGTAACTCGTTTTCAATCCAAGCAGCCGAATTGGCTAATGCCGATTCAGCCTATGGAGGAAACGTTCAAGGAATTGCTGCCCTACTTTTTGGCAAATATGTTTTGATTTTTGAATTAACTTCTGCACTGTTAATTACTGCAGCAGTAGGTGCAATGGTCTTAGCTCATAAAGAAAGAACTGCTCCCAGAAAAACTCAAGCAGTAATGGCTAAAGAACTTTTTGCAAGCGGTAACTACAAAGGACCACTTCCTTCACCAGGTGTTTACGCCAGACACAATTCAGTTGATACACCGGCACTTTTGCCAGATGGATCAGTATCTGAAATTTCACTTCCAGGACCAATCGTTGCTCGCGGTTCTGCTAAACCTGTTAACCAAAACGACATAAATGAAGTGCAAACAATTTCTGAAGGCTTAGGACTTGTTTCAACCGATGAAGAGGGTGACAAGTGAATCCAAGTGCATATTTAGTTTTATCTGGAATCATTTTCTCCATTGGTGCTCTTGGAGTTTTGCTAAGAAGAAATGCCATCGTTGCATTTATGTCAGTTGAATTAATGCTTAACGCAGCAAATCTTGCATTCGTAACAGGTTCTCGTGTGTGGGGACAACTTGATGGACAAACTACTGCATTTTTTGTGATGGTAGTTGCTGCTGCTGAAGTAGTTGTTGGTTTAGCAATCATTCTCACAATTTTTAGAACTAGAAATTCAGCATCAGTTGACGAAGCAAGTTTGCTTCGTTGGTAATTGGAAAAGAGTAAAAATTGATTGCAACGGTTATTGCCCTGCCAGCGCTAAGTGCACTATTGCTTCTGACGCTTGGCAAAAGATCAAATAAATTTGGACCTGGTTTAGCAATAGCTGCATCTACTGGTTCATTTTTAATTGGGCTGTGGCAATTTTTGCAGATGGCGGCTAGACCTGAAGAAGAAAGAGCTGTAATCACCACAGTTTATGAGTGGCTGGCGGTACCTGCAGCAGGATTTAAAGTTAACTTTGCACTTCAACTGGATCAATTATCAATCTCTTTTGTTTTGTTAATTACATTTGTGGGAACACTTATCCATATTTACTCACTTGGATACATGTCTCACGATGAGAACAAACGTAAATTTTTCGCATACCTAAATCTATTTGTGGCAGCAATGCTTTTATTGGTTTTGGCTGATAATTATTTGCTTTTGTATGTGGGCTGGGAAGGTGTGGGATTAGCGTCATATTTGTTGATTGGATTCTGGCAACATAAACCAACTGCTGCAGTTGCTGCGAAAAAAGCATTTGTTGCTAATCGCGTTGGAGATTTTGGTTTGTCATTAGCAATCATGACAATGTTTATAGTTTTTGGATCTGTTTCTTTTTCAGATGTAAATCAAGGAATTAGTGGTGCTCCTGCTTGGGTTTCTTTAACACTCGGATTACTACTTCTTCTTGCAGCATGTGGTAAGTCTGCACAATTTCCACTGCAATCTTGGTTACTTGATGCAATGGAAGGACCAACACCAGTTTCAGCACTAATTCACGCAGCAACAATGGTTACCGCCGGAGTTTATTTAATTGTTCGAAGCGCATCGATATTTAATGCCAGTGAAATTGCGCAAACTGCAGTGGTAATTATTGGTGCAATCTCATTATTAATGGGTGCCATCATTGGTGCTGCCAAAGACGACATCAAAAAATCTTTAGCTGGTTCCACGATGAGTCAAATTGGTTACATGGTTTTGGCAGCAGGTTTAGGCCCAATTGGTTATGTGTTTGCAATATTGCACTTGATAACTCACGGTTTCTTTAAAGCTGTTATGTTTCTTGGCGCAGGTTCGGTAATGCATGCCACAAATGACAATGTCGACATGAGACGCTATGGCGGATTATCTAAAGTGATGATCTTTACAACAATTACATTTTTCATCGGTTATTTAGCAATTATTGGAATTCCACCATTTGCTGGTTTTTACTCAAAAGATCACATCATTGAGGCAGCTCTAAGTCATTCTTGGTGGGCAGGCGCAGCTGTTTTATTTGGCGCAGGTCTAACTGCTTTTTACATGACTCGAATGGTGGTAATGACTTTTGTTTCCAAACCTCGTTGGGAAGATGACGTTCATCCACATGAATCTCCACTATCCATGACTTTGCCCATGATTGTTTTGTCTATCGGTGCTGCTTCATTAGGAATTATTTTGACTAACGATCACATGTTTGAACACTGGTTAGAACCAGTTACAGGATTTGTTGAACCAGAACCACCATTTTCAATTCAGACAATAACAATTATTACTTTAAGCGTGGTAGCAGTTGGAGTTCTTGCAGCAATTTGGCAATACAGAAAAATTGCAAAGGTTGCACCAAAGAAAGTTTCACTCGTTGTAGCAGCTGCAAGAAAAGATTTATATGGTGATGTTATGAACGAAGCTTTGTTGATGAGACCAGGTCAAGGCTTAACTAGATTACTTAACATTTTTGATAAATCAGTTGTTGATGGTTTTGTAAATGGAATTGGATCTTTTACCGGTGGAGTTTCAGCAAGACTTAGAAGAAGTGAAACTGGTTATGTTAGATCTTATGCAATGTCGATTGTTTTAGGCACCGCAATTCTAGTTGTTGCACTTTTGATTGTAGGTCTGTAAATGAACTTTCCTTGGTTATTACTAATTCTTTTAACTCCATTAATTGCAACAGTTTTATTATTTATCCCTAAGAAGTATGTTGTATTTAAAGACAATCAAATAGCTCTTTATTCTTCATTAATTACCTTACTTTTTGTAATTGTTGTAGCTTTACAATTTGATATAAATTCAAATTCAGCAACTCAATTTGATATTTCTTTTGATTGGATTCCAATATTTGGTATTTCTTTTCATTTAGGTTTAACAGGAATTTCATTAGTCCTAGTGGGGCTAACTGCAGTTTTAACTCCAATCGTGTTGCTTGCAACAGAGCACGAAGTACAAAAGAAAAACAAAGAATTTTTGATGTGGATTCTTCTAACTCAAGCTTGCGCTCTAGCAGTATTTCTGGCTAGAGATTTGTTCTTGTTTTATGTAGTTTTTGAAGCAATGTTAATTCCAATCTTTTTCTTAGTTGGAAGATTTGGTGGCCCAAGAAGAAGTGCTGCTGCATTGAAGTTTTTGTTATTCGGACTTGCTGGTGGATTAGTTATGTTGGCGGCAGTCATTTGGCTTTATTTTGTGGGAGCAAGTCAGCTTGGTCGTGGCACATTCTCGATAACAGCTTTAAGCAATGAATTATCAATTGATACCTGGACTGAGCGCTGGTTATTCCTGGGATTCTTTTTTGCATTTGCTTTAAAAGCACCGATGGTTCCTGGTCATACATGGCTTCCTGACACTGCAGAGCAAGCAACTCCTGGAACTTCCACCATGTTGATCGGAATTTTAGACAAGGTTGGAACTTATGGAATGTTGGCAATTTTGTTACCAATCTTTCCAAATGCATCGAGAGAATTTGCACCAGCAATAATTGGTCTTGCTGTCTTTGGAATCATTTATGGTGCCTTATTAGCCATAGCGCAAAAAGATATGAAACGTACCTTTGCCTACATTTCAATCTCACATTTTGGTTTCATCGTTATGGGAATTTTCTCTTTCACAAGTATTGGAATGCTTGGATCAATGGTTTATATGGTGGCACACGGAATTTCTACAGCAGGACTATTTTTAACCGCAGGCTATTTGATTAGACAAAAAGATAACTCGTTGATAAATAGTTTTGGTGGCTTAACAAAAGTTGCTCCGGTGATGACAGGATTTTTCCTAATTTCATCTTTGGCCTCAATTGCACTTCCAGGCATGGCAGGATTTGTGGCTGAGTTTATGGTTTTGACTGGAACATTCCAGAGATACCCAATACCTGCAATCATTGCTACTTTGGCCATTATTTTGGCCGCTATTTATATGTTGTGGCTGTACCAAAGAGTCTTTACTGGTGCTGAAGTAAAAGAATCAAAAAACATTGTTGATTTAAATAAAAAACAAATTCTAATATTGTCACCAATTGTTGTTTTAACTGTTTTGTTTGGTCTTTATCCTGCCCCGGTAGTAAAAATTGCTGAACAAGCCGTTTCTAATACGATGACTTATGTAGGCGCAGTAGATCCTCAACCATTAATTGGAAAAGCGGTTACTCCATGATTCAAACTGTGCTTAACTCAATTCCAACGCCTAATTTTGAATACGCTTTGTTATCTCCAATTTTGATTATGTTTGCAGCGGCTTGTTTAGGCGTTTTAGTTGAAGCATTTTTCTCAATCGAAAAAAGAAGATTTGCTCATCTCATACTTATTTTCACTTCTTTATTATTAGCCTTTTTCGCTGTTGTATTGCAATCTGGACCAAGTGGTCGAGCTCTTGTTGCCAATGGCACCGTGGCCCTTGATGGACCAGGTTGGATTTTGCAGGGAACAATTTTGTTAGTAGCAGGCTTGAGTGCACTTCTTTTTGCAGAGTCAAAGGTTGATCCACTGGGAGATTCATTTGCTTCCCGAGCATCAACTTTGCCAGGAGGGCAAGAAGAAAAAATTGTTACCAAATTAGGTTGGGCTCAAACCGAAATTTGGCCACTGTTCTCATTTTCAATCACTGGCATGCTGCTCTTTGTTACAGCTAATGATTTATTAGTACTTTTTGTAGCACTAGAAGTAATGAGCTTGCCGCTGTATTTATTAGCAGGATTAGCTCGAAGAAGAAGATTACTTAGCCAAGAAGCAGCACTTAAGTATTTCATTTTAGGTGCACTGGCAAGCGCGATTTTACTTTTTGGAAGCGCTCTGACTTATGCATACACCGGATCTCTTGAGTTTGGTCAAATTTCAAATGGAATTAGTTCGGCTAACAATGCACCAGGATTGCTAACTGCTGCAATTGCTTTAGTTGCGGTGGGAATGTTGTTTAAAGTTGGAGCGGTTCCATTTCATCAATGGGTTCCAGATGTTTATACCGGCTCACCAACACCAGTTACTTCCTTTATGGCAGGAGCTGTAAAGGTTGCAGCATTTGGTGGATTACTAAGAGTTTTCTATGTTGCATTTGGCGCACTTGTTTGGGACTGGCGTCCACTTATTTGGGTTGTTGCAGGTTTAACAATGGTGGTGGGAAGTGTTATTGCACTTGCCCAATCTGACTTTAAGAGAATGCTTGCATATTCATCTATTGCAAACGGTGGATTTATTCTGGTCGGATTTTCTGCAACCAATAGACCAGCAATAGCAGCTGTTTTGATTTATTTAATTGCTTACTCATTTGCCACAGTTGGTGCATTTGCCTTAATTACTTTAATCAGGGAACAAGCTGGAGAAAGTTCAAGTTTAATTCGCTGGAAAGGCTTAGGTAAGAAATCTCCATTAGTAGCAGGACTCATGTCCTTGTTTATGTTGTCTTTTGCAGGAATTCCGCTGACTAGTGGATTTACCGCGAAATTCTCAGTCTTCACAGCCGCAGTAACTGGTGGAGCAACCCCACTTGTATTAATTGGAGTCCTAGCAAGTGTTATTGCTGCAGTGTTTTACATCAGAGTAATTATTTTAATGTTCTTTAGTGAACCAATTCCTGATGGACCTTTTGTGGTTGTGCCAAGTATTTTCACAACTATTGCTATTACATCAAGTGCTGTTGTCACAATTTTGTTAGGTCTATTCCCACAAGTTATTATTGATCTGGTTAGCTCTGCGTCAGTGTTCTTAAGATGAGTAAAGTAAACGTTCCTGAAATATTGATTGCTGATGACAAATTAAAAGAATTCCTAAGCCAAGGAATTAAAAGAACTGAAGAGTTCCTAGAAATAGAATCTGCATCCCCATACAGTCCACTTACTGAAATAACTCAGCATCTTCTTCTTGCTGGTGGTAAAAGAATTAGACCAGTATTAGTTTTTCTCTCTTCACAGTTCGGTAAACCAGATATTGACCGGTTAGCAAAAGTGGCTGCTGCAATCGAATTTATTCATGTAGCAACTCTTTATCACGATGATGTGATGGATGAGGCATCCTTAAGAAGAGGTGTGCCATCAGCAAATGCAAAATTTGGTAACACCAACGCAATTCTTGCTGGAGACTTTCTTTTTTCAAGAGCATCAGCAATTGCAGCTGAATTAGGTCCGCACGTCGTAACCACTCTTGCGGACACTCTTTCAGTTCTTTGTGAAGGACAAATTCGTGAAGCAATGGGAGCAGGAACAAGTGATCCCATCAAGCATTATTTAGAAGTTTTGAAACAAAAAACTGGTTCACTTATTGAAACCTCAGCAGCTTTGGGTGCATATCTTTCAGGAGCTGATGATTTAGTTTCAGCAGCTTTGAGTAATTACGCTCACAACGTTGGACTGGCATTTCAGATATCTGATGACATTTTAGATTTACAAGGTGATTCAGCAAAATCAGGAAAAACTATTGGCAAAGACTTACTAGAAGGTATTCACACCTTGCCTGTGCTTTCAGCATTGTCTTTAGATAAAGATCAAAGTCTTAAACAATTATTGGTTGATGTTAAAGGTAATCCTGAATTAATTCAAACCACAATTGAGAAAGTTAGAGAATTAGGTGGATTTGATGTAGCAACTCTTCATTTGGAGAGTTTGATTGATCAAGCAATGGTTTCTCTTGATTCTGTGCCTAAAGGTAGTGCTCGTGATGCACTTGTGCAATTTGCTGAATGGCTCACAAAAAGAAACAGTTAAATTCTGTTACTTCGATAAGTTTTAATCGCATCGTAGCTAAACACTGATACTGCTAGCCACACAATTAGAAAACCAATCCATCTGGCTGGACTCATTGGTTCGTCAAAAACTAAATAACCCAAAATAAATTGCAATATTGGGCCCAAAGCTTGCAATAAGCCGATTACAACGAGAGGAATTCTTACCACTGCGGTTCCAAATAAAAGTAGTGGAACAACAGTTACAATTCCTGCTGTTGCTAACCAAAATGAATGAGTTGGCCCATGGTTTACAAAACTTAATTCATTT
>SXYE01000033.1 GCA_005789325.1 Actinomycetota bacterium | reverse complement strand
TTTTCTTCATTTTTGATAATTGAGCATCAGAAATTAAATGATGGGTTTCTGTTGAGTATGGGCAATGAAGTGAGACGATATCGCTTTGCTGTAATAATTCATCCAGGCTTACATATTGTGCTGATAGTTCTTTTTCAATCTTTTCATCGAGTCGATTTCTTCTGGTGTAGATAATCTTCATGCCAAAACTTTTGGCTCTTAAAGCAGAGGCAATACCAATTTGTCCCATACCTAAAATTCCCAAAGTTTGATTTTGAATGCTTGAGCCCAACATGTAAAACATTCCCCAAGCCCATGGTTCTTGGTTTCTAATGACACGTTCACCTTCACTAAGTCTTCTGGTAGTCATCAAAATAAGTGCCATTGCAATATCTGCTGTTGCATCAGTTAAAACACCAGGAGTATTTGTGACTAAAACATTCTTATTCTTACAAGCTGCTACATCAATGTTGTTGTAACCAACGGCAACGTTACAAACTGCTTTTAGATCATTACCTGCTGAAGTTAAAACTTCTTCATCAATTTTTTCTGTCAACAAAGACACAATTACGTTTGCTCCAGGGACTCGCTTCAACATTTCATCTCTTGAAATTGGGGTTTCTTCGCCCCAACTGATTACTTCATGGGATTTCTTAAGTTTTTCTAAGGCAATTTCAGGAATTTTTCCTGTGACAACTATTTTTGCCACGCTTATGCGATCCACTTACCCATCAAACCAAGTCCTTCTTCGATTTGATCTTTGTTGATTCCTGAGAATGCTAAACGAATATATTTTCTCTTTTCATCACTTTGTGGTCGGCCAAAGTGAAGTCGGGTGCAAAATGAAACACCAGTTTTATGCAAAGCATCTTGTGCAAAATCAGCTAATTCACTGATTCCTTTTCTTTCCATAGCTTCAGTAACATCTGGGAATAAGTAAAAGCCTGCTTCGGGAGTGTGAACACTTACTCCAGGCATCTTGTTTAATAACGAAATAGCAGCATCTCGTCTTTCTTTTAAGAGGTTTAACATTACTGGCACATTTGATTGATCCCCCTTAATTGCTTCAACTCCACCGTATTGAATAAAATGTGTGGTGCAGGATTCATCATTGGTGTTTAATTTTGCGATGTTGTTAGCAAGCTCTAAGGGGGCAATTGCTGCTCCTAGTCTCCAACCTGTCATGGCAAATTTCTTTGAAAAGGTATAGAGAATGACTGTTCTTTCTAACATGCCTGGAATTTGAGCAATTGATTTTGATTTACCAGAAAATCTCATTTCAAAATATGCCTCATCAGATAAAACCCACAGATTATTCTTGATTGCAATTTCAGCTAGTGCTTCTCTTTCTGCATCTGTGGACTCAGCACCATTTGGGTTTTGTAGATCGTTATAAACAATTGCTTTTGTTTTGGGGGTAATTAAAGATTTAATTTGCTCTAAATCAATGTTAAAACCAGTACTTGATGGAACATATCTATAAGGTTTTGCAACTCCCCCAAAATATTCAATTTGGCTTTCATAAATTGGATAACCAGGATTTGGATACAAAACTTCATCACCTGGGTTCATGATTGTTTGGATGAATTTAGTGATTACTGGTTTGCCACCAGGTTGCACAATTACGTTGGCTGGTTCAAATTTTAGATTTCTTCGCACACTTACATCTTCTGCCAATGCCTCTCTTAACTGAGGAATACCAGCTGCTGGGCAGTAACCAGTTTTGCCATCAGCAATTGCTTTATTCATGGCCTCGACTATGTTTTTTGAGGTGGGAAGATTTAAATCACCAAGATGAAAAGGATAAATTTTATTTCCTTTAGCATTCCATTCAGCTGCTGCCAATGAAACTGCAAAAGCGGTTTCGGTTCCTAAGTTTTCCCGACGGGTTGCTAATTGCATCATGAATCCTTTTGCATTCGACGATCTGGTGGGCTTAAGGCTAGCAGTCAGGATTTGGCCAAACAATGCACTATTTCAGCAGTTTCACATGATGAAAAACTTGAGTGTGATTTAGTAACCAGCCATAGCTAGTAACTCATTTGCCCCAAAGGCAAATACGTTTAAATCAAGTCCACCACGTGGAATTCCATATGCAGGACCATTGCCACGATCGGTGTATTGCCAGAAAGTCCAATTTAATTCACATGCAGATGCACTCCATACAGTTCTAATGCAACCACCAGTTGGTGTTGAGGCAGGATTTGAAGTTTGTGAATAATTTGCAACCCACAATGGATTATTTGCTAATTGCGAAGTCGTTAAATAGTTTCTGAGAAAATTGAGATTTGAATAAACAATCGCATCTTTTCCTGTTCGCTCTTTAACTCTTGCCACAAATCCTAAAGAAAAATTAGTGACTACTGCAGCACTTGTTCCAGATGGTCTTGAAAATGATTCAATATCCAAAACTATTGGTAACACACCAGGAACTAAACCACCTAAAGAATTTAAATGGTCAATTGGTAAATCAGCTTGTTGTTGCCCCGCCCCAAAAGCAGCATCAGCACTTATCCCGCGAGGAATTAAAGCTGCGTGATAAATGCCAGTTAATATTCCTGCTTCCCTTGCTGCAGGAAAATCAATTGAAGACCAATACTTGGCTGGTGCAGCGCCTAGGGGATTTGAGTCTGTTCCTTTAATAAATAAAAATCTCACTCCGGCGTCATACATTTTGACAAAGTTAATTGGTGCATTGCCAGCATGTTGCCAACGAGAAATATCTGAACCAAGAATTCTATCCCCTGGCCCAACTCGAGCTGCAACATTTGCTCTATTCCTGGAAAGACCTGCTAAAACTAGTTTCTTTAAAATTGCTTCTTGCTTGATAATAATTTTCTTTATTTTTTCTGCCTCTTCAGCAGCTCTTGCGCGAACTTTGGTTAATTCAACAACAATTTCCTCTGATCTTGCTTTTTTTTCAGCAATTTCTTTTTCTCTGGCTTCTAATTCTTTTTCCTTAATTTCTAAGGCTGCCTTATCGTCATTTAATAATTTAATAATTTTGCTGCTATTTGCGAGCAAGGATTGCAATGAGGCAAATGTAGAAAGTGCTTCATTAGAGTCAGCTGAAGATAAAATGGCCTCTACTAAATAAAGCTCCTGTTGCGTGCCATCAATAAAGGTTGCTCTGACCAGATCATCGATTTGGGATTGGATTCGTGCTATTTCTTCAACCAAGGCTTTTATTTCGGCAATAATTTGATCTCTTTGTCTTTGAGCTTCTTCTAATTCGGCCCTGATTCTTCGATCTTCAGCAATTGCTGCGTTTAGCTCTTCAGTGGTTTGTTTCAAAACGTCTTGGGCAGCTTTAAGTTCCTTTTTACTTTCAGCAATTTCTGCTCGAGCATTATCAATTTCTGCATCGCGAGGCATCGGCATAGCCGAGGCTGTGGTGGAGTGGGCAAAGACTAAAACCAATAAGAATATGAATATTTGTTTACTTAACCTGATTTTTAGTCCCACCCTTAACACTATGCCATATCGACCTTTGGTTAAAACGGACTTGAAATTGTGGGAAATATTTCATTTTCATGCCAAGATGAGTAGGTAAGTACTCATCTAAAGGAGCATTTGAATGGGTGAAAAATCCAAGGGTCAGGTTAATAAGAAGAAACCTGCCGCAAAATCATTGAAAGAAAAAAGAGCAGCAAAGCAAGAAAAGAAAGCCGCTAAATCTAACCAAGGCTAGGAAAGAAAGTTATTTCTCTTCCACAACAGGTTCTGCTGGAGTTTGTGCAGCAGGATCTGTTGTTTCTTTTGCAGGTTCAATTTTCCAAGCTCTTGTTTGTAGCCAGGTAACTGGATTGATTTTTTCATCATTTGCGTTGTGGGTTTCAAAGTGAAGATGTGAGCCGGTGGTGTGGCCAGATGCGCCAACTAAACCAATTTTGTCTCCAACTTGTAAGTAGTCACCTTTTTTAGCAATTCTTTTCGACATGTGGGCATACCAAGAAGTGGTTCCATCAGAATGTTCCATGATTATTAGTCGACCATAAGCTTTTTTCCAACCAGCAAAAATTACTTTGCCTTCCACAACAGCTTTAATAACTGTTCCTCTTGGAGCACGTATATCAATTCCATCATGTCGTCTTCCAGCCCAACGTCTACCTTTTTGGTTGTAAACTGCAGAGATTTCACCAATTACTGGCATCTTGTAAGGAAGTTTTCGACTGCTTGTTCCACGCGCTGGTTGTTTACCGCGTTGACCTTCAGGAATTAAAGTTGCTGCTTGTTCAGGATTTAATTGTGCTGCTACTTCTTCAGCTGTGGCTTCGTCATATTCTTTTTCAGATCTGTTAGCTGCTCTTTGTTCTTCTAAAGCAATAAATATTTCATTCCAGCCAATTGGTCCAACTGAAGTTCCATCAACATAGTCATCGTTTTCGGCATAAAATCTTGATACGGCTCTGGTGGTTGCTGGGCCATATTTACCGTTAGCGACTGGAATGTCATAACCAAGTTCTATTAATGCAGCTTGCATTCTTTTAACTGAACTGTTTTCAGCACCTGTTTGCAGGGCAGAGGAACCTGGATAGTTAGGAACCCCATCTGCGTAGGCAGGTGAGATTGAGATTGTGCTGGCTAATAGTCCCGAAATCGTCAGGGTAACCAGGCGTCTTTGAAGGCGCATAGTTAAAGACCATACCAATAACCGGGGCTTTCGCACCCTTCAAGGCACGTTTTTGGGGAAAAACTAGGGTTTAATTGTCACTTCGAGGCGATTTGAGTCATCTGGAGTACATCCATTACTCATAGGAACCTCAAGAAGACCTCTAACCCCACTCAAGACCACCGCACCTGCTGGAACCACAGAGGTCACAAAGACTGTTTGTCCGGTCTCAAAGCATCCCACGGGTGTTGAAGTTGTGGCATTAAGTTTTTTGTCAGGTGATTGATAATTACCAGTGGTGGCAATTAAAGACTTAGTGTTATTCCCACCAGCAACATTGGTAACAGCTAGTTGGATGATGTATCTTCCCAGTGAATCCTGATAGACGATGCCCGAATCCATCTGCACACCTTTACCCCAGTAAACAGCTTTGATGTCATTGGCATATTGCCAAGTGACTTTTGGTAAAGACTTGATGCGATCAGCAAGTTTTACTTTGCTGCCAC
>SXYE01000032.1 GCA_005789325.1 Actinomycetota bacterium | reverse complement strand
TAAGCAACATAAATCATTACATAGAGTTGGTGATGATTTACAAAGTATCGTGACAATTCCAATGAGTGCAGCTGCACTTGGAACTACTTTTGAATTTAAGACTCTTGATGCTGCAGAGCAAATTACTGTCAAATCTGGAACACAATCTGGAACAGTAATTTCATTAAGAGGACGAGGAATGCCTCGCTTAAGAAGAGAGGGCCGTGGTGATTTACATATCGAAATTATTGTTGAAACTCCACAAGGACTAAATGAAGAACAAAAGGGCTTAATTAAAAAACTCGCTGAACTACGTGGAGAAGACTCACTAGAAGTTGAACCAGAGAAATTAAATGATTCAGGTTTATTCAGTAAATTACGAGATGCGTTTACACGCCCCTAAGTATGGAACCAGCCTATTTTCTTGTCTCAACATCTGATTTAGATTCACCAGTTTTTAATATTCAAGGAACAGAAGCCCATCATGCTCTTAGAGTTAGAAGGGTACGTGAAAACGAAAAGCTTGTTGTTACAGATGGTAAAGGTCAAGTTGCTGAGGTCGAAGTCCTAACTTTGGGCCCTGGTGAGCAAGTGACTGTGAAAGTTCTGAAAAAGAAAACAAAGGCGCAAATAAAGCCCAAAATTTGTGTTGCACAAGCCTTGGCAAAAGGCGAGAGATCTGAGCTTGCAGTGGAACTGTTAACTGAAGTTGGAGTTGACGAAATTATTCCCTGGCAGGCAAATAGATGCATTGTGAAATGGGATGAAAAATCAGGTAAGGGTGAAGAAAAATGGAAACAAATATCTAGAGAATCTTCCAAGCAATCACGCAGGGCATTCTTTCCAGAGATTAAAAGTTGCCTTAACTCTAAAGAATTAGCAAATGAATTTAGTAATTATGCAACAGTTGTTATTCTTGATCCTGATTCAAGTGTTTTATTCACTACTGTAATTCAAGAAGTTAAAAACGAAGTTCTTTTAATAATTGGCCCAGAAGGTGGAATAGATGAGTCTGAAATGGAAATGTTTAAAAAAGCTAACTCCATAAGTGCATCATTAGGAGAAACTATTCTTCGAACCTCTACAGCAGGCGCAGTCTCAGCAGCAATTTTACTTTCAAAAACTAGATGGCTAAACTAATAAGATGAGTGATTGCTTATTTTGTAAAATAGTTAACGGAATTATTCCTGCGAATAAGGTTTTAGAAAATGATAACTTTTTAGCATTTAGAGATATTTCACCCCAGGCTCCAGTCCATGTTTTAGTAATTCCTAAAAAGCATTTTGAAGATATATCTGAGCTTTCACAAAAAGATTTAGAGTTATCTGCAGGCTTAATGAAAACTGCGAGTGAGGTAGCAAGAGTGGAAAACCTAGACGCAGGATTCAGAATTGTCTTGAACACTGGAGAAGACGGGGGCCAAACGGTTCAACATATTCATGCCCACGTACTGGGTGGTCGTGGCCTCACTTGGCCACCAGGCTAATTAGACAAATCTAGATAACTGAATACGATTATTAGACGATGACAAGTGTGAGTAGTGACTTCCAATCTCGTATCGTCGTACCCCCATCCTTATCAATGTCTGCATTAGTTGGAAGTAGCGACGAGTATTTAAGAACTATCGAAAATAGTTTTCCAAGAGTGGTTCTTCATGTGCGTGGAAATGAAATTAATTTATCTGGTCCTGCCGATGAAGTAAAACTTGCAAATCAACTTTTTTCTGAATTAATCACAGTGATTAGAACTGGGCAAAGTTTAAGTGTGGAGACAGTTGAAAGATCAGTAGGAATGCTTAGAAGTGAAAGTGAAATTAGGCCTAGTTCATTATTAACTGCAGATATTTTAACTTCCAGAGGAAAATCAATAAGACCTAAGACTTTGAATCAAAAAGCCTATGTTGACGCTATTGATAAACACACAGTTGTTTTTGGAATCGGACCTGCAGGTTCTGGTAAAACCTATCTTGCAGTAGCAAAAGCTGTTCAAGCTCTTCAAGCAAAACAGGTCAACAGAATTGTGCTAACTAGACCCGCAGTTGAGGCAGGCGAACATTTGGGTTTTCTACCCGGAACATTATCTGAAAAAATTGATCCATACCTTCGACCGCTTTACGATGCATTGCAAGACATGATTGATCCCGACAAGATCCCAAAACTTATGACAAATGGTTCGATTGAAGTTGCCCCCCTTGCCTATATGCGTGGAAGAACCTTGAATGATTCATTCATCATTTTGGATGAAGCACAGAATACTTCCCCTGAACAAATGAAGATGTTTTTAACTCGTCTTGGTTTTGGATCAAGAATGGTTGTTACAGGAGACGTGACTCAAATCGATTTACCTTCAGGAACAAAGTCTGGACTTAAAGTTGTACAAGACATTTTAAATGACGTTGAAGATTTGGCTTTCATTCAGTTGAATTCAAAAGACGTTGTAAGGCACAAACTAGTTAGTCGAATTGTAGAGGCCTATGAAAATTGGGATTCTGCAAAAGAAAAACGTTGAGGCTTAATTAATTTAATGATTGATGTCAGTAATTTAAGTTCTATTAACATTGATGAGAAAAGCGTTATTCACTACGTGAAACAAATGCTTAAATTTCTTAAAGTTAATCCAAAATCTGATGTTTCAATCCTTTTTGTAGATGAAGATGAGATGACCAAACAACATGTGCGTTGGATGAATGAAGATGGACCAACTGATGTTATGAGTTTTCCAATGGACAATATTTTACTAAAAAATAGTAAAAGTTTAAAAAAACAAGCAACTTTAGGGGACATAATTATTTGCCCCAGCGTTGCACTAAAAGATGCCAGAAAACAATCAATCAATCCCGCCTACCATCTGGTCTTTCTGCTCGCGCATGGCATTTTGCACCTATTGGGCCTTGATCATCAAGAGAAATATCAACGAGGAGTAATGCAAAAAAAGGAGCAAGGTATTATGAATTCCTTGAGGACCGTGAAGAAGCATTGATTAATTTAACCGTTTTTATTATTGCTGCCATAGTTGTTGAACTAGTTGCTGCATTTTTCATTGCAGGCAGAACTGCAATTTTAAGGACTTCTGAATCAAGAGTCGACCAATTACGTAAAGAAGAAGTTAAGGGTGTCGATAAATTACAAAAAGTAGTTAATGAGAAATCAAAACATGTCGCAGTTTTACAACTTGTTGCTCTAGCCTTAACCTCAACTGGTGGTGTTCTTTTAACTTTTGTATTTATAAAAACTAATTCGAATCTAGAAGCAGCCTTAAGCCTAGCGATTATTGTTGTATCCCTACTTGGATTTATTGTTTTAGGTGTGGCCCCAGAAACTTTAGGTAGACAAAAATCTGACCGCATTTCAATTTTAATGTCTCCGATTTCCTTAGCTTTAAAACCTATAATTTGGCCAATTGCAAAATTACTGGTTGCAATTGGAAATGCGTTGACTCCAGGTAAAGGTTTCAAAGATGGACCATTTGCGTCAGCTGAAGATTTAAGAGACCTAGTGGATCAAGCAGAAGAAGCAGACGTAATTGAAGATGAAGAAAGACAAATGATTCATTCTGTTTTCGAGCTAGGTGACACTGTGGCAAGAGAAGTCATGGTTCCAAGAACCGACATGGTTTGGATTGAAAAGGGAAAAACTCTAAGGCAGGCAATTTCACTTTCGCTTCGCTCTGGCTACTCTCGTATTCCGGTAATTGGGGAAGACTCCGATGACATTATTGGCGTGGTTTATTTGAAAGATATTTCAAGAAGAATTTTTGAAAATTCAGAGGCAGAAAGAACTGAGTTAGTTGAAAAGCTTATGAGATCTGCCTATTTTGTTCCAGATAGTAAACCAGCAGATGAACTATTACGCGATATGCAGTCTGCCAGGGTGCATCTTGCTGTAGTAATTGATGAATATGGCGGAACAGCTGGGCTTGTAACTATTGAAGATATTTTAGAAGAGATTGTTGGTGAGATAGCTGACGAATATGACACGCATGCTCCTGAAGTAAATGAATTAGGACCAAATGTTTATCGAGTAAGTTCTAGAATTCACCTTGATGACTTAGCAGAGTTGATTGATTTAAATCTGTCTAGTGATGATGAAGGGGTGGATACTCTTTCTGGTTATCTGGCAAAACAATTAGATCGAGTCCCAATTCCAGGCACCTCCATCGTGATTGAAGGTTGGGAATTTGTTGCCGAAAGAGCAGCTGGAAGAAGAAATAAAATTGGCACAATCTTGATTAGAAAGAATGAAGCAACAGAATCCGAGTAATTCAAGATTTTCAACTTGAAACAACTGGCTCAAATAATCTTGATTAAGCTATCTGCAACGATATGGGTATGAGTAATTTTAGAAGTGGTTTTGCCTGCATCGTAGGTAGACCAAACGTTGGCAAATCCACCTTGACTAATCAACTAGTTGGACAAAAAATTGCAATTACTTCTAAACGCCCTCAAACAACAAGACATGCAATTAGAGGATTAGTTCATAGACAAGATGGTCAATTAATACTTGTTGATACACCAGGAGTGCACAAACCAAAAACACTTCTTGGATCCAGACTCAATGACGTTGTACGCGACACCTGGAGCGAAGTTGACGTTGCAATATTTTGCGTACCAGCTGATCAAAAAATAGGTCCAGGTGACAAATTTATTGCTCAGGAACTTAGTAATGCAACTAAAAAGCCAAAAATAGGAGTCGTAACAAAATTAGATTCAGCAAGTCAATCAGATATTGCTGAAAGACTCGTTGAATTAGATGAACTAGGTAAGGAAACAGGTTGTACTTGGAAAGAGATAATTCCAATAAGTGCTAAAACTAGAGCAAACCTAGATGTTTTAATAAATTTAGTAATGCCACTTCTTCCAGAGGGACCTGCCTTATATCCCGAAGGAATTTTTACCGATGAGCCAGTTGAAACAATGGTTGCTGAATTCATTAGAGAAGCAGCTCTGGATGATTTAAGAGAAGAGCTCCCACATTCACTTGCTGTTGTCGTGGAAAGTATTGAACCAGATGCAGCTAGACCAGCTGATAGACCCCTTATGAGAATAAGAGCCAGCATTTATGTTGAACGCGATAGCCAAAAAGGAATTATTATTGGACATAAAGGTTCAAAGTTAAAAGAAATTGGTTCTATTGCAAGAAAGCAAATTGAGAAGTTAATTGGTATGCAAGTATTTCTTGAACTGCATGTAAAAATTGCACCTGAATGGCAGTCAGATCCGAAAGAACTCTCTAAATTAGGTTTTTAAGGTTTAGTTTCAATATTGTGTAATTCAGGGATAAGTTCATAACGTTTACCATAAGTTTGAATAATTGAGATAATTGCCGCCGCAATAGGAATTCCAATCAATGCTCCAACGGCACCAAAGAAATTTGCAAAAACAATTACAGAACCAAAAGCAACAGCTGGATGAATATTCATAGTTAGAGATGAAATTCTAGGAGTGAAAAAGTAATTTTCTATTTGTTGATAAACAGTCATAAAGATAACTACAAAAAGTCCATCTTTTGGATCGTTAACAACCGCAACAATTGCTGGGATAGTTCCACCAATATATGTACCAAAGGTAGGAACAAATTGACTAATTAGGCCGGTAAAAAGTCCCAAAGGTAACCAGTAAGGAACATCTAATAACAATAAAAATATTGATGTTATAACTGAGCTTAATGTTGCAAGAATTACTCTACTTATAACAAATGATCCTGTCTTTTCTGTCGCTACTTGCCAAACAGTTGTAAAAATAACTTGTTGCTTAGTTGGTAACCAACTTCCAATTGTTTTCTTTATTTTTGGGGCATCTGCAGCGAAGTAGAAAGTAAAAAGTAAAAGGGTAAAAATATTGAAAATGAATCCAAAAATACTGGTAACTATCCCAAATATTCCACCAGCTAGTCCTTGTGCAAAATTTGCAATTTGGGTATTAGAAAGATTTAGGGACTCGGTAAGTGAAGAGGAGTCAATTTCTAAATTAAATGAAGTATTAAGCCAATCTGTAAAGCCAATTACTAAAGTAGGAACCTGAAGTATCAAACTGGCTAATTGTGAAGCTAAAAGTTGTCCAAAAGCAGCAATAAAACCAGCAACTAAAGAAATTAATCCTAATAAAACTATGAAAGTGCTTAAACCTCTCTTTAGGCCGTTTTTAGTTAATAACTCAACAACAGGCGTTATTGCAATACCAATAAGCCAGGAAAGTAGTAGCAGAAAAAGGAAATCTTTAGTTTTGCCAAAGGCCCATTCAACCAACTGAAATCCAATAACTAAAACCAGAACTGTAATAACACTTCTTTGGACAAATCGTCGATTTACTGAAAAATCCCAGCGACTTCCAGAAGCGCTGATGCCCGAAATATCAGGGGTGTTGTCCCTAGATTCCTGATTAGTCAATTAATCTCCTTGGCCTAATTCATAACTCTACTTAACTTGTTTCACCTTGAGGGTGTTGTGGTGGTGAAGCCAAGATAAATTCCAGCAGAATTAGTCCTATGCCTCAATACCGCGATGAAGGAATAGTGCTTCGTACTCAAAGACTTGGGGAAGCAGATCGCATTGTCACAGTTCTAACCAGAAACAGTGGGCGAGTACGAGCTGTAGCTAAAGGTGTTAGAAAAACAACTTCAAGATTTGGTGCCAGGGTAGAACCCTTTGGTCATATTGATGCACATTTTCACATTGGTAGGTCTTTGGATATTTTGAGTCAAGTTGATTCTTTTTATTCTTATGGCGCAACGTTGTCGCAAGATTATGCCAAGTGGACTGCAGGTCAAGCAATGCTAGAAACAGCAGAAAGACTAACACCTGAAGAAAAAGAACCAGCAACTCAACAATATTTATTACTAATCGGTGGCTTAAGAGCTTTAATTAAAGATGAACATGATCCAAACTTAATTCTTGATTCTTATTTATTGCGCTCTCTTTCTTTAGCTGGATATTCACCATCTTTTTATGAATGTGCACGTTGTGGCGCAGAAGGACCCCATAGAGCATTTTCAGTAAGTACAGGTGGTGCAACCTGTGAAGAATGCAGACCACCTGGTTCAGTTGTTCCTGCTCCGGCCACAATTTCCTTGATGTCAGCATTACTTACCGGGGATTGGGAAAGTGCTGATGCCTCAGAATTAAAATTCAGGAGAGAAGCAAGTGGAATAATTGCTGCATACCTACAATGGCATATTGAACGTGGATTGCGATCATTAAGAATGGTGGAAAGATAAAAGTGGCAAAAGCTAGAAAAAAATTTCCACCTGTTCCAAGACATAAAAGTGGAGTTAAGCCCCCAGGAATTTCATCAACCTTTGTACCTAATCATGTAGCAATTGTTATGGATGGAAATGGTCGCTGGGCTAAAGAACGAGGATTACCAAGAACAGCAGGACATGAGGCTGGAGAGTTAGCACTTCTTGATGCTGTTTATGGTGCTTTAGAAATAGGGGTTAAGTATTTGACTGTTTATGCTTTCTCAACAGAGAATTGGAAAAGAAGTCCACAAGAAGTTAAATTCTTGATGAATTTTAATAGAGAAGTAATACATAGAAGAGTTGAAGAAATGAATCAATTCGGAATTAAGGTTCGTTGGTCTGGTAGAGAAGCAAGGCTTTGGAAAAGTGTCGTTGATGAATTAAAGAAAGCCGAGAGAAAAACATCCAAAAATGATCAGTTAACTTTAACAATGTGTGTTAACTACGGCGGAAGAGCAGAAATTGCAGATGCCATGATGGATATTGCACAAGATGTCAAAGATCGAAAGCTCAAACCCAGTGCCATCACTGAGAAAAAAATTAAGAAATATCTTTATGAACCAACTTTGCCAGATGTTGATTTGTTTTTGAGAACATCTGGAGAGCAAAGAACTAGTAACTTCTTGCTGTGGCAATCAGCTTATGCCGAAATGGTATTTATGGATGTTTTGTGGCCAGATTTTGATAGAAGACATTTATGGCAAGCAATAGAAATATATGCCAAAAGAGAACGTCGCTTTGGGGATGCAAAACCTAATTAACGACAGTTTTTACAAAGTCCGAATACTTCAATAGTGTGACCTGAAATTAAATATCCCTGCTCACGGGCAATTTTTTCTGTCCAAATTTCAACTTCGGGTGCCGCAATTTCTGTTGTTTTATTACAAATCGTGCAAACTAAATGATGATGATGATCTGTGCTACAGGCTCTATATAAAGCTTCACCATCTTCATTTCTTAAAACATCAATGGCACCTGTTTCAGCTAAGGCTTGCAAAGTTCTATAAACAGTTGCTAGACCAACTTTTTCGCCTTTTGAAATTAAAAC
>SXYE01000031.1 GCA_005789325.1 Actinomycetota bacterium | reverse complement strand
TGTCAGATACTTACGGTCTGATTGTTTATCAAGAACAAGTAATGGCAATTGCCCAAAAAGTTGCGGGCTACTCACTTGGTAAAGCAGATCTTCTACGACGAGCGATGGGTAAGAAAAAGAAAGAAATTCTTGATCAAGAGTTTGTGCCATTTAGAGACGGAATGCGTGCCAACAGTTATTCAGAAGATGCCATTAAGACCCTGTGGGACACACTTGTTCCATTCTCTGATTATGCGTTTAACAGAGCACACACTGCTGGTTATGGATTAGTTTCATATTGGACTGGTTATTTAAAAGCTAATTTTCCTGCTGAATATATGGCAGCTTTATTATCAAGTGTTAAAGATGATCGAGACAAATTAGCAATTTATTTAAATGAATGTCGCCGTATGGGAATAAAAGTTCTGCCACCAGATGTCAATGAATCCTTAAGTGAATTTGCACCAATTGGAAATGATATTCGATTTGGGTTATCTGCGATTAAAAACGTTGGTGAAAACGTAGTAGATGCACTAATTACATCAAGGAATAAATCTGAGAAATTTACTGACTTTTTTGATTTCTTAAAGAAAGTTGATCCTGCAGTTTGTAGCAAAAGAGTTATTGAAGCACTAATCAAAGCAGGTGCTTTTGACTCTATGTCTCATTCTCGTAAAGGGCTTCTAAGTATTCACATAGAAGCAGTTGATAGTTCAAGTGAATCAAAGCGAGCAGAATCAATTGGACAATACGATCTATTTGGTTCATCCACAACAGATGCAATTTCCTTAACCGGTACAGAAATTTCCATTCCAGATGGTGAATGGGATAAAGCAATTTTATTGAACTTTGAAAGAGAAATGTTAGGACTTTATGTAAGTGATCATCCACTACTTGGAATTGAACACTTGTTAAACAGATTTTCTGATACTTCAATGGCCGACATTACCCATGGCAATAAAAATGATGGCGAAATTGTGACAGTTGCTGGATTAGTAACAAATATTCAAAGAAAAGTTACTAAGCAAGGTGCCTCATGGGCGATAGTCACTTTGGAAGATCTAGCGGGAGCAGTTGATCTAATGGTTTTCTCGCAAACTTATGCAAATGTTGCTGGTTTAATTCACGAGGATGCGATTTTAGCTGTCAGAGCAAAAATTGATGCTCGAGAAGAAGAAAGCCCTAAATTAGTTGCCTTAGAATTCTCAGTTCCTGATTTAAACAAACAAAGAACAAATCCAGTAGTTGTTAAATTACCTTTGGCAAGATGCACACCACCTGTAGTGGACTCAATAAAATCTGTGCTCCAGACTCACCCTGGATCTGTCGAAGTTCACCTGCATTTAAGCAATGGTGATAAAACTACTGTGATGAAAATTGATGAGAATTTGAGAGTGGAACCAACCTCAGCACTATTTGGAGAACTAAAAGCACTCCTTGGACCAAGTGCAGTTGCTTAATTAGGACTAATTGTCACCCTGGTTAAGAACGGGGCTGGAACACTTGGAATTTCTTGCATCAAAATTGTTTCTCGATTAATAATTTTCATCACAGCTTTTAATCTCAAATTCGCATCATCAATATTCAATAGACCTTGTTGCTCAATAGAAGTAAGGGGCAGCAATCCCGCAATAAGAAAACTTAAAGCTGAAGGTTCATCAGGCAAAGAGCGCGAGGCATTGTCATTATCAGCATCAACCATCATCATGAAATCAATACATTTTTCCTGAGCCAAAGTTATGGCGGCCTTGTCGAAACTGATGGGGGTTTCTTTTCTAGTTCTTACTTCACCAATTAAATATGGAGCTTTGCTTACACTGATTGATTTGATATCAAATCTTTCCCCGCCAATAACAGTTATCTCAAAGGTTCCATCTGGATTTGCTGTGGTTTTTCTCAAAACTGCAATGGTTCCAATTTCAGCTAATTGAGGAAGATCTTCATTAGTTTCTGAACCCTTAACAATTGAGACAATTCCAAATCTTTGCTCACTTTCAGGAAGGGCCAAGAGATCTGCCATTAGTCGTCTGTATCTGTTTTCAAAAATGTGCAAAGGCATTAGTTGGTGTGGCATCAAAACGGTATTGAGAGGAAATATTGGCAACATCTTCAGACCTGTTTCTTCATCTCTCATGGGACAAGAATATGCCAAGAATTAAATCTGAGCATCCCGTAGAATTAAATATATGATTCGCCGTGTTGATTTAAGAAATATTGATAAAATTCCTCAACCTGTGGTGCCTCGAGCCCAAATTGATGTCGAATCTGTGATTAGTGTTGTTAAACCCATAATTGAGGATGTTAAGAAAAATGGCGATGAGGCAGTCATCAATTGGACTGAAAAATTTGATGGAGTCAAGCCCTCTGCCATAAGAGTTCCTCAAGAAGTTATCGATAAAGCTTTCAGCGAAATGCCTAGTGATGTTGTTGATGCTTTAGAAGAAGCAATTAAGCGAACAAAGAAAGTTCACCAATCACAAACTCGAAATGGGTCAACCACACAAGTAGTTAGCGGTGGAAGTGTCAGTCAACGTTGGCTGCCAGTTGATCGGGTCGGACTTTATGTCCCAGGTGGTAATGCTGTTTACCCATCAAGTGTTGTGATGAATGTTGTGCCAGCACAAATTGCTGGTGTTAGATCCATTGCGGTAACAAGTCCGGCGCAAAAAGAAAATAACGGCTGGCCTAATAAAACTATTCTTGCTGCTTGCAAATTACTGGGAATAACTGAAATTTATGCTGCAGGTGGGGCTCAAGCAATTGCAATGTTTGCCTACGGCACTAAAACTTGCGAACCAGTGAACATGGTTACTGGACCAGGAAATATTTATGTCACCGCTGCAAAAAGATTATTAAGAGGTCTAATCGGAATAGATAGCGAAGCAGGCCCTACTGAAATTGCAATTTTAGCTGATGAATCTGGAAATGCTTCTTGGATTGCAGCAGACTTAATAAGTCAAGCAGAACATGATGTAATTGCAGCTAGTGTTCTAGTGACAACTTCTGAAAAGTTGGCTGTGGAAGTTGAAAAAGAATTAGAGTTACAAGTTCCTCAAACTAAGCACGCACAGCGCATTAAGCAGGCTTTAAGTGGAAACCAAAGTGCCATTGTGTTAGTTAAAGATCTACCACAAGGTTTAGCAGTGATAGATCAGTATGCAGCTGAGCACTTAGAAATTCATACTTTGGATGCTCAAAATATGGCTTATAAGGTAAAAAATGCTGGAGCAATATTTATTGGACCTCATGCACCTGTTTCCCTGGGTGATTATTTGGCTGGCAGCAATCACGTCTTGCCAACTGGTGGTTGTGCATGTCATTCATCGGGTCTTTCAGTTCAAACATTTCTTCGAGGCGTTAGCTACATTGATTACTCAAAAGAGGCACTAGAAGATGCCGCAAATCAAATACGAACTCTGGCGCACACAGAAGATTTACCTGCTCATGCTCAAGCAGTAGACATCAGATTCGAAAAGCCATGACCGAAGTTAATGATAATTTCTTCATGAATAATAATTAGAGTTATAAATAACAACTGAAAGGGGCAGGTCATGAGTAGAAAAGGGCGTGTAGCTCGTACTACTAAAGAAAGTGACGTGCTCGTTGAAATTGATCTAGACGGAACTGGTGTAGTTGTAGTTGACACTGGTGTGCCATTTTTTGATCACATGTTAAGCCAACTTGGTAAGCACGGGGCTTT
>SXYE01000030.1 GCA_005789325.1 Actinomycetota bacterium | reverse complement strand
TTGATCCCAGCCGCACATCAAATTTGCATTTTGAATGGCTTGTCCACTTGCTCCTTTAATGAGATTGTCAATCACACTTACGACTGTAATTTGATTTGTATTTTCATCCACACTTATTTGTAGGAGACAGTTATTTGTGTTCAAGACCGCGCTTGTTTGTAGATTTGCATCTTGATTGACTTGCACAAAAGGTTGACCCTTGTAATATCTGTTGAAAATATCAACTATTTCATTTTTAGAAATTCCAATCTTGACTTTTGAGATGCAATTAGCCAAAATTCCCCTTGGCATAGGAGCAAGTATTGGATTAAATGACAGGACAACTTTTTTGTTGTTTATTTGGGATAATGTCTGTTCAATTTCAGGAATATGTTGATGTGAGCCATTTAGCTTATAATTACTTAACGAGCCCATCACTTCACTTGCAAGAATTGACTGCTGTGGTTTTTTACCTGCACCGGTTGTGCCACTGGCTGCCACAACGGTTAAATAATTCAGATCAATCACATCGTGTTTTATCAAAGGTGCAAAGGCAAGTGCAATAGCTGTTGCATAGCAACCAGGATTTGCCACTTGATCTGAATTAGATATTTTCTCTTTATTGCCTTCAATCTCAGGAAGTCCATATGTCCAACTGCCTGCGTACTCACCTGTGTAGTACTTCGACCATTGATCCGAATCTTTCAATCTAAAATCTGCACCTAGATCAACGATTTTCGTTCCTGGTTTTAGTTGTGAAACAAGCCCTGCCGACTCGCCATGTGGCAGGGCTATGAAAACAAGATCAGTAGTTTGGATGTCTTGTGCCTTAAACTCCTCAAAATTTTGATCGTATTTCCCAATTAAGAAAGGATGTTCAAGAGCAATTGCAGTGTTTGCTTTTGAATGGGCAATTGCTGATTTGAAATTTAGTTTTGGATGAGAATCAATTAGACGAAGCAGCTCACCCCCGGCATAACCCGAGGCACCTATGACAACTGTTTCCATATGCATATTATACGCATATGCGCATATTTCTATGCTCTTAGGGAGCCCCTATGTCGCTGTTGAACGGCCTCAATAATTTGGCCTCGCAGGGTGGAGATTTCTTCGCTTTTCAAAGTTCGATCAAATGCTCTAAAGCGCAAACTAAAGGCTAAAGACTTTTTATCTTCCCCAAGATTTGAACCCTCATAAACATCAAAAAGACGAACACTTTCTAGCAAGTCACCCGAACTTTTTTCGATAGTTTCAATGACTTCTATGGCCGTAACACTCTTGGCCACAACAAAAGCAAGGTCTTCCTTAACCACAGGCATAGATGAGAAAACAGGAGCCTTAATCACTTGAGCTAATTCAACGATTAAGTCGTTTTCTATTTCAAAACCATAAACTTTTCCGTTAATCCCAATTTTCTCTAAGACACTGGGATTGAATTCACCGGCGTAGCCAAGAATCTTTTCACCTATTGATATTTCAGCACATCGACCCGGGTGAAAAGGTGCCTTGTTGGCATTTTTGAGACTTACCTTAATTCCATATTCTTCGCATAGTCTGGCAACCATTTCTATTGGATCATGCCAATTATATTTCTGTGAATTTGGCCACCAACCAGAATTGTATTTTTCTCCTGTAAGAATTGCACTTATCATTTTTGGTTGATCTGGAATTAAAACGTCAAGCAATTGAATCTCTTTTGCAGATGGTCTTCTTAGTAGTGCTGGTTTGATTTTTGATTGCTTCTTCTTAGGTTTTAGGTAGACACTTCCCTGTTCAAATAAAGCTAAATTATCGTTTCCTCGAGAGATATTGCGAATAACTGCATCAAATAGACCCGGAAGCAACGTTGAACGAAGGTATGGCAAATCTTCGGATAAAGGATTAGCAAGCCTCACTAAATTTTGTCTTTCATCATTAGGTTTTATGCCCAAATTGTTTATCTTTTCAAGAGAAATAAAAGGATAATTGAGTACTTCGTTAAGCCCCATACTCGCCATTTTGACTGACAAAGATCGCTTTACTTTTTGTGATGAGGACAGACCAGTTCCGATATTTGTTTTCGGCAATTGACTTGGAATTTTGTGATATCCCCAAATGCGAATTATCTCTTCAACTAAATCAGCAGCTAGATTTATGTCATGACGCCAAGCTGGTGGTGTTATCTTCCAATTCTTGCCGATCTTTGAAACCTTCATATCAAGTGACTTAAGAATCTTGAGCATGATCAAATTTTCAATATCTACACCAATTAATCGATTTACTTCTTGAGGAGAAAAATTTACAGATTGATTCTTTATTGGTTTCTTAGCTGAGGCGATACCGATTATTTCGGCTTTTCCATATTTTGCTAGATAATGAGCAGCAAGTATGGCAGTGTATTCATTAATACTTGGATCTATTCCTCTTTCAAATCTTTTGCTTGCCTCACTGGGCAATTTCAAATTGCGTGATGTTTTACTAATGGAGCCTTTATCAAAAACAGCAGATTCGATGATGAGATTTTTTGATTTATCCGATATCTCACTTTCAAGACCACCCATGACCCCAGCAACAGATAATACCTTTTTAGAATCCGCAATCACCAGATCGTTCTCGACTAGCTTTCGCTTCACATGATCAAGTGTTTCTAAAGACTCTCCATTTTTTGCATTTCGCACGATAACAGAACCATTTACTTTGTCGGCATCAAAGGCGTGAAGAGGTTGACCAATTTCTAGCATTAGATAATTTGTTACATCTACTGGCAATGATATTGATCTGAAACCTGCTTGAGCTAATCTTCTTTGCATAAACAAAGGCGTCTGAGACTTTGTGTCATAATCTTTCAGCAACACCAGCGCCAATTTTGAAGCTTTTGAAGTCTTAATATTTGCTTTGATTTTAGATGATTTCTTAACCTTGGGAACTTTTTGACTTATCGGATCGATGTATTTTACATTCATGGCCAGAGCTAATTCCCTACCAATTCCACGAATGCTCATTGCGTAACCTCGATCAGGAAGCACGGCTATATCCAATACGGTCTCGCCTAATCCCAAAATTTCTTTTGCATCAGCACCAACTTTTAAATCTGACTTAAGAACCATGATTCCTTCGTGATTATCACTAAAACCAAGTTCTTTTGCTGAACAGATCATTCCTTGTGAGATTTTTCCG
Organism: Actinomycetota bacterium; assembly: GCA_005789325.1. Classification (GTDB taxonomy): domain Bacteria; phylum Actinomycetota; class Actinomycetes; order S36-B12; family UBA5976; genus ATZT02. The sequence continues at coordinate 1,537 of SXYE01000030.1, read as the reverse complement.
TAGGTCTCTCGTTGAGAGATCTTAAAATCTCCTGGTAATACTGCTCCTGGCAAAGCAACTACAACCAAGTCACCTTCATTAAAGTTTGAGGCTCCACAGATTATTCCATTTGTTTTATTACCCACTCTTACTTGACAATATCTAATTGGCTTCTTAAATTCCGAGAGAATTTCAATCTTCTCAACTTTGCCTACAACTAAAGGTCCTTGAACTTCACCAAATATCTCAACACTTTCAACTTCATATCCAAGTTTAACAAGATTTTCAACTATTGTTTCTGTTTTCGTATTCTTGGGAAACTTGACAAATTCATTAATCCAACTAATTGGTAATTTCATTAAATTCCCAACCCGAATTGCTTGGTAAATCTTAAATCTGCTTCAACCAGATCATGCATATCAGTTACGCCGTATTTAAACATGAGCGTTCTTTCAAGTCCCATACCAAAAGCAAATCCAGAATATTTCTTGGAGTCAATGCCTGCAGTCTCCAAAACATTGGGATTAACCATGCCGCAACCGCCCCATTCAATCCAACCTTCACCACGACAAGTTTTGCAATTCTTAATCTTTTTACTTTCGCCTTTACAAACAAAACATTTCAAATCAAGTTCAGCACTTGGTTCAGTAAATGGAAAATATGAAGGCCTAAATCTTGTTTCAATGTCTTCGCCAAACATGGTCCTTGCTAAATGATCAAGAGTGCCTTTTAAGTTGGCCATCGTCAAATTCTTATCAACAGCTAAACCTTCGACTTGATGAAAAACTGGGGTGTGAGTTGCATCCAATTCATCTGTTCTAAAAACTTTTCCAGGGGCTATCACATAAATTGGTGGCTTTCTTTCTAACATTGTTCTCATTTGAACCGGAGAGGTTTGTGTTCTTAAAACAACTCCTGAATCAAGTGACTCCACATAAAATGTGTCAGAAGAACTTCTTGAGGGATGATCTTCAGAAATGTTTAGTGAATCAAAATTAAACCATTCAGCTTCAGCTTCTGGTCCTTCCGCAACTTCATAACCCATGGCTATGAAAACATCAGAAATCTGTTCAGCAATCGTTGTCAACGGATGTCTTGATCCAATTAGTAAAGAGCTTGTACTTCCATTGGCAAGAACTTGTGTAACATCGACTCTTTCACTAACCAGAATTGAATCTTGTCTCTCACTTTGCAATTCTGTAGTTCTGATTTCAAGTGCATTCTTGATTATGTTTCGGGCCTCCCCAATTCTTTTACCAGCTTCTGCCTTGGCGGCTCCATCTAAAGAACCTATTTCACGATTTGCTAAGGCCACAGGTGATTTTTCTCCTGCATGATTCAATCTGGCATTTTTTAGATCTTCTAAGTTTTTTGCTTGTTTAATCTCAGCTAAAGCCTTTTCAACGGCTTGAGAAATGGAATCTTCACTCAATAAATTTGAATCCGGTGACATTAAAGAACCGACTCCTCTGAAGATTATTCCCGTTAGGACTTGTTTACTAAATCAGTTGTAAGTCTAATTGCCTGCACGTGTTTTTGCTGTTTCATACAAACAAAG
>SXYE01000029.1 GCA_005789325.1 Actinomycetota bacterium | reverse complement strand
TCATGCCAAATTAGTAATGCTTGGTTTGAAACTAAAAGACTCACCAGCAGGTTATGACAGAACTAAAGCTGCCGGCTACATCGAAGAATCAGATGAAGACGGCGTTGCTGAAGACGAGAAGTTTTAAGAAACCACCGAAGTCATAAGAACAAGTAGGAGATAAAAATGGCATCACCAACCCAAGGTACTCGACTTGGTGGTTCTGCAGCCCATCAAAAATTGATTCTTGCTAATTTAGCAACTTCACTTTTCGAAAAAGGCAAAATCACAACCACTGAAGCAAAAGCACGAAAGCTTCGCCCGTTTGCTGAAAAAATAATTACTTTCGCAAAAAAGGGTGATCTTTCATCACGTCGCAGAGTGCTCGCAATTATTAGAAATAAATCTGTGGTGCATTCATTGTTCACCGAAATTGGTCCAAGTTTTGCTAAAAGAGAAGGTGGCTACACCCGTATCACCAAACTTGGAACCAGAAAAGGCGATAACGCATCAATGGCTGTAATTGAATTAGTTGAAAGCTTGGCACAAAAAGTTGTTGCTGAAGCAGAAGGTGCAACTAAAAGAGCTGTAAAAGAAGCAGCTCAAGTTGAGCCTGCCAAGAAGGCTGCAAAGAAGACTGCTCCCAAGAAAACAACAGCGAAAAAAGAATCCAAGGAAGATTAATATAGTTACTAAGAGAAAGATTAACGAGCCCGCTTCTAAAAGAAGTGGGCTCGTTCGCATTCGCCTAGATATAGCTTATGACGGGACAGATTTTTCTGGATTCGGAATTCAACCTCATATGAGAACTGTGCAGGGTGAATTAAATAAAACTTTAAAAAAATTTCTTAGATTAGATAAAGTAAAAACTGTTGGCGCAGGAAGAACAGATGCAGGAGTTCACGCTCGAGCTCAAGTAGTTCATTTTGATGTTAGTGAAGATGTGTGGTCAAAGATTAAAGATCCGATGTATAAATTTAGAAGACTCCTTCCACCAGATATTCAAGTTAGAAAAGTAGCCATTGCTCACCCAGATTTTGATGCTCGATATTCAGCTTTAACAAGAAGATATTCATACACAATTGCGGATGCTAAAGATGGAATAGATCCACTCAACTCCAGATATGTTTTGGATTATAGGAAAAAACTTGATCATCACGATATGAATAAAGCCAGTAAAGAATTACTTGGCTTAAATGATTTTTATGCCTTTTGTAAATCTCGTGAAGGTTCCACCACTATAAGAAATCTAATAAAGTTTAATTGGACTAGAAAAAGTGATTATGTTATTTGTGAAGTGATTGCTGATGCTTTTTGCTACTCCATGGTCAGAGGATTAGTGGCAGCAATTATTCAAGTTGGAGAAGGTAAAAAAGATATTAATTGGCCCAAAGAAGTCATGTTGAAAAGAAAGAAAATTACTGATTTGAATGTGGTTTCAGCCAAAGCTTTGGTCTTAGAAGAAGTTACCTATCCACACCCATCTAAATTAAAAGAGCAATATGAGATCACCAGACGAACCAGGAAACTGGAAGACTAAGTATTTCAAAGATGTGTGTATTCTTAGCCTTAATAATCAATGAATCGAAATGAGTTGAGTAGATGAATTCCACCAAAGTTTGGTTAAACGATGAATTGGTGGATGCAGATAAAGCAGTGGTGAGCATTTTTGATCACGGATTTACGGTAGGAGATGGCGCTTTTGAAACTTTAAAAGTTGTAAATTCTCAACCTGTAGCTTTAACAAGACATATTAAAAGATTGATTCACTCACTTAATACTCTTGGAATCGAATTAAACAGCGAAGAAGTTTTAAGAAAAGCGATAAATGAAGTAATCAGTGCTAATAAGTCACTTGGTGATGTAATGCGTATGAGAATTACCTACACAAGTGGAATTGGCCCACTAGGTTCTGATAGAACTAAAGATAATTTCACACTAGTAGTGGCAGTAAGTCCTGAATCTGTTTGGCCAGAAACAGCAATAGTGGCAACTGTGAGTGATCCTAGAAATGACAAATCAATACTTGCTGGATCAAAAACCACTTCTTATGCTCAAAATGCTGCCTTATTATCTGTGGCTAAAAAGCAAGGTGCGCATGAAGCAATCATGCCCAACACAAAAGGTGAATTGTGTGAAGGAACTGGTTCAAACATTTTTGTGGTGAAGGATGGTCAAGTAATGACTCCACCATTAAGTGGTGGTTGTTTAGGTGGCATAACAAGAGCTTTGGTAATTAAATGGTTTGATGTAAAGGAAGTTGATTTGCCAATGTCGGTTCTAAGAGATGTTGATGAAGCATTCTTAACTTCTTCAACTAGAGATATCCAACCAATTTCAAAAATTGATGATCGAATACTGAATGCACCTGGTCCGGTGGCCTCAAAAATGAGAAAAGAATTCATTGAGAAATTGGCCCAAAATTACGATGCATAAGGCCTAAATCTCCTCACAAATTCAGGCAATACCCTCGATGCCACTAGAGGATTAAGGGTTGGGTAATCTAGGACTTCGAGCAAGATCAAGAAATAAAAGCCCCAAACGGAAAAGAAAAGAAAAACTGTGCGAACTTTTAGCCCAAAGGCATCTGAGGTAACTCGTGCTTGGCACATTATTGATGCCAACGACGTTCCATTAGGTCGTATTGCATCAGCTGCAGCCACAATTCTTCGAGGCAAACACAAAACAATTTTTGCCCCACACGTTGACACAGGTGATTTTGTAATCGTTATCAATGCAGGAAAAGTTGCTCTCGCAGGTTCAAAAAGAGTTCAAAAGAAAGCGTTTACTTACTCAGGATTTCCAGGTGGACTAACTTCAATTGGTTATGACAAATTATTAGAAACAAATCCACAACGTGCAATTGAAATTGCAGTTAAAGGAATGCTTCCACACAACAAACTTGGTCGCCAACTAATTAAGAAACTAAAAGTTTATGCAGATGCAAACCATCCACATGTTGCACAAGATCCAAAGCCTTACGAAATTAAACAAATCAAGCAGATTGCCAACTAAGAGGAAAATATCTTGAGCGAATCAGAAAATTACGTAACCAGCGAATCTTCAAAATCTTTTGCCCCACTAAAGACTGGTAAACAAAGTCCAAGTGCAGGAACTGGAAGAAGAAAAGAAGCTATTGCTCGAGTTCGAATTGTTCCAGGAAACGGCAAGTTTGTAGTTAATGGTAAAGAATTAGCAGTATATTTTCCAAACAAATTGCACCAACAATTAGTTAATGATCCATTCAAAGTTTTGGGTATTGAGAAAAACTATGACGTAATTGCTCACATTGTGGGTGGTGGCTCAAGTGGTCAAGCAGGAGCACTTCGCTTAGGAATTGCCCGTGCGTTAAATGAAGTAGATAGAGAAATTAATCGACCAGTTTTGAAAAAAGCGGGATTCTTAACTCGTGATCCAAGAGTTATTGAACGTAAAAAAGCTGGCTTGAAGAAAGCACGTAAGCGCTCCCAATACAGCAAGCGCTAATTTCATGGGCCGATTATTCGGCACCGATGGTGTGCGAGGAAGTGCCAATAAAGATTTAACACCAGAATTAGTTTTCTCCCTTGGTAAATCAGCATCATTGGTTATTGCTAAAAGTCATGGCAAAGGTAAAGCCAAAGCCGTTGTTGGTAGAGATCCAAGAGCATCCGGTGAAATGTTAGAAGCAGCACTTATTGCTGGTCTTGCCACAGTTGGTGTTGATGTTTTAAAAGTTGGTGTTTTACCAACACCTGCAATTGCATATTTAACAAAGTATTACGGTGCAGATTTAGGTGTGGTTTTATCTGCTTCCCATAATGTGTTCTCAGATAACGGTGTTAAGTTCTTTTCAAAAGATGGCAAAAAACTTCCTGATGATGTTGAAGATGAAATTGAAAAAAACTTGGAAACAGTTGTTCCCCATCCAACTGGCAGTGAAGTTGGCAGAGTTAAAGAAATGGCTGATGCCTACGAAGCATATTTAGCTCATCTTTTGGAAACTGTTAACACAGGTGCTCTTAAAGGATTAAAAATTGCTGTTGATTGTGCCAATGGTGCTGCAAGTGAAGTTGCACCCGATTTGTATTCCAGAGCAGGTGCCCAAGTCATAGCAATTCATAACGCACCTAACGGAATAAATATTAATGATAATTGCGGGTCAACACATTTAGAATCTTTAATTGAAACAGTTAAGAAAAATAGTTGCGATTTAGGTATAGCTCATGATGGAGATGCTGATAGATGCTTGGCAATTGATAATGAAGGAAACGTTATTGATGGCGATCACATTTTAGCTCTGCTAGCACATGACTTTAAACAAAATGGAAATCTTTCTTCTGACACAGTTGTCTCAACAGTTATGGCAAATCTGGGTTTCAAAATAGCAATGAAATCAGCATCAATAAATGTTATTGAAACAGCAGTAGGAGACAGATACGTTTTGGAAGCAATGGAAGAAAAGAATTATGTCTTAGGTGGGGAACAGTCTGGTCACATAATTATGAGAAATCACTCCACCACAGGAGATGGATTATTAACTGCCTTGCACTTAATGAATGCAGTTAGTTCCACTAAGAAAACATTAAAAGAGTTAGCTGGAATTGTTAATAAATTCCCCCAAATTTTGATCAATATTGCTGATGTTGATAAAGCAAAAATTGATAATTCTGAACTGGTAGCGGCAGTTAAAAAAGCTGAAAATGATTTAGGTGAAAAAGGAAGAGTGCTACTTCGATCAAGTGGAACTGAGCCTTTGATTAGGGTGATGGTTGAGGCTGAAACAATGAAACAGGCTCAAGACATAGCGCAATTACTTGCTGGAATTGTTAAGAAAACCTGTTAACTTTTCACTATTACGTCTAAGAACCAGCTTTTCTTCTGTTCTGGTTTGACTAGTTCACACTTGAAAGCTTTTGATACAAGTTTTTGTAACTCTTGAGCAGTTTTAGGGCTCTTCGTTTGAGTAACTAAGAATCTTGTTACATCTCCTCTGGTCTTTTTAGACATATGCGTTACCACAGTTCTTTTTCCAGATTTCTCAGTAAATACTCTGATCCCAACTGTTTTATTTGGCTCAGATGTCCAGACTCCTTGATAAGTAGAGGAGCGACAATCCACAATCAAATCTGCTTTTAATGAATCAAGTGCTTTAGTAACAACTGGTTTCCATAGAGAATTCAATGGTCCTAATTTAGGTAAGGATTTAGCCATATCAAGTTTGTATGTTGGAATTAAATCATTTAACCGAAGAGCTCCAAATAAAGCAGAAATAATAATGATATTTTTTTCAGCTCGCTTTTTACTTGCAGCATTTAGATTTTCATAATCAAGTGCCTTGTATAAAACTCCTGAATAAACTTCAACTGCCTTTGCACACGGTGATTTCGAAATCTTTGTACCTAAGGCTGCCAGTGTTTTCTTTCTGGTGGCATTGAGATCTTTACCAAAGGAAAGAGCATTAAGTGAGACCGGTTTGCCCTTTTGAACAGAGTTCTTGCCTTCGCTGGGAGGTAAGAGGATGAGCATTAGTTGAAGCCTAGGCCAAATACTCTTTCGCGTAGGCTATTAACACAATGTGTGGAATTGTTGGTTACGTAGGAAATAAGCAAGCCCTTAGCGTAGTTGTCGAGGGGCTTCGTCGACTTGAATATCGCGGATATGACTCTGCTGGTGTTGCTGTTGTTAATAACAAAAAATTAGATGTAAGAAAAAAAGCTGGTAAGTTAACTAATCTTGAAACACTTTTAGGAAATGATCCACTTCCAGATTCCACTATTGCTATAGGTCACACTCGTTGGGCAACACATGGAATTCCAAATGATGCTAATGCTCACCCTCACACAGATGTTTCAAATGAAATCGCAGTTATACATAACGGAATTATTGAAAACTTTTCAGAATTAAGAGCAGAGCTACAAAAAGCAGGAGTCAAGTTAAGTAGTGACACCGATACTGAAGTTGTGGCCCATTTACTAAATTTTGAATACCCAAAATCAAATAATGATTTAGCAGAAAGTATGCGAAGAGTTGTTAGAAAACTTCGAGGTGCTTTTACACTTGTTGCAGTCCATGCACAACAACCAGATGTTGTTGTTGGCGCTAGAAGAAACTCACCCCTAGTTGTGGGAAGAGGAAATGGCGAAAACTTCTTAGCATCTGATGTTGCTGCATTTATTTCACATACAAAAAATGCTATTGAATTAGGTCAAGATCAAGTTGTAGAACTTAGACATGACAAAGTTACAATTACTGATTTTGAAGGCAAACCTGCAGTAACAAAAGAATTTGTAGTTGATTGGGATGCCAAAGCTGCAGAAAAAGGTGGCTTTGATTTATTCATGCTGAAGGAAATTTTTGAGCAACCAAAAGCAGTTGCCGAAACTTTAGTTGGCAGATTGTCTGAAAATGGCAAATTAGTACTAGAAGAGATGACACTTTCAATTGGTGAAATTGCCAATATTGAAAAAATTGTTTTCGTGGCATGTGGTACTGCTTTTCACTCAGGCATGATTGGCAAATATGCGATGGAGCGTTGGTCAAGAATTCCTTGCGAAGTTGAATTAGCAAGTGAATTTAGATACCGTGACCCAATTTTAAATCAGAGAACTTTAGTTGTGGCAATTTCTCAAAGTGGAGAAACTATGGACACTTTGATGGCAATTAGACATGCTAAATCACAAGGTGCCAGAGTTTTGGCAATTTGTAACACACAAGGTGCAACTATTCCTAGAGAATCAGATGCAGTTTTGTATACACGTGGTGGACCAGAAATTGCTGTTGCTTCAACAAAAGCGTTCTTAACTCAAGTAGTTGCAGTTGAATTACTTTCTTTATATTTTGCAGAATTAAGACTTGATAAACCGACTACTGAAATCAAGCAAGTAATGAATGAATTAGCAAACATCTCCCACCAAATTGATGTGGTTCTTGACACCACAGATGCAGTCAAAGAATTAGCAAAAAAATATATGAACGCACAAAGTGTGCTATTTATTGGTCGACATGTTGGTTTTCCAGTTGCTCTGGAAGGCGCCTTGAAATTAAAAGAACTGGCATATATGCACGCTGAAGGATTTGCAGCTGGAGAATTAAAACATGGTCCAATTGCATTGATTGAAGATGGCATTCCAGTGGTGGTAATTGTGCCAAGTGTCAGACTTGAAAAAGAGTTACATGAAAAAGTGGTTTCTAACATTCAAGAAGTAAGAGCACGAGGTGCTCGAACAATTTTGATTGTTGAAGAAGGCGATGACTCTATTATTGAATTTGCCGATCACATCATCAGAATTCCTCAGACCAGTAGTTTGTTGCAACCTTTGGTTGCCACAGTTCCTTTACAAGTATTTTCCTGCGCATTGGCCACACTGAAAGGCCACGATGTTGACCAACCCCGTAATCTGGCTAAATCAGTAACAGTTGAATAGAAGGAATTAATTTCTCATGATCATTGGTATTGGTGTGGACGTAGTTGATACTCCACGTTTTCAAGGTTCCTTAGTAAGAACACCTGGTTTAAATAATCGTTTGTTTACCGAAAAGGAATTAAACACCCCCGGTGGTAAAGGTGAAAATGCAGTTTCTTTAGCAGCACGTTTTGCAGCAAAAGAAGCAGTAGCCAAAGCACTTGGTGCTCCGGCAGGTTTAAGTTGGCAGGATTGTGAAATTTTAATTGGTGAACGCGGCAAACCTTATTTAGAAATCACTGGCACAGTTGCAAATGAAGCAAAACGCCAAGGAATAACCCATTGGCATTTATCTTTATCCCACGATGGAAATATCGCTACAGCCTTTGTTATTGCTGAAAAGCAATAAATCTAGCTATAAGAAATGAATCAATAATGAGCAATCTGCGTGGTGCATATATTGATCTTGCTGCAATTAGAGACAACGTCAAAGTCTTATGCGATTTAGCACGAAATTCAGAAGTAATGGCTGTTGTAAAAGCAGATGCTTATGGTCATGGATTAATTCCTGTTTCAAAAGCAGCCCGCCAAGGTGGAGCAACTTGGTTGGGAACAGCTCTGTTA
>SXYE01000028.1 GCA_005789325.1 Actinomycetota bacterium | reverse complement strand
TGGTAACTCCATTACTTCGATGCAAGCAATTTATGTTCCAGCAGACGACATCACAGATCCAGCACCTCACACCACGTTCGCACATTTGGATGCAACAACAGTGTTGAGCCGTCCAATTTCAGAACTTGGAATTTATCCAGCAGTGGATCCTCTTGATTCAACTTCACGTATTCTTTCACCACTTTATTTGGGTGAAGAACACTATGCAGTTGCGCAAAGGGTTAAAGAAGTTCTACAACGATACAAAGATTTGCAAGACATCATTGCAATTCTTGGTATTGATGAACTAAGTGAAGAAGATCGAGTTCTTGTGGGTCGTGCTCGAAGAATTCAAAGATTCTTATCCCAAAACATGTTCGTGGCTGAAGCATTTACCGGCCAAGCTGGTTCTTTTGTGCCATTGGAAGAAACCATTGCATCATTTAGAGCATTAACAAATGGTGACTATGACCATCTTCCAGAACAAGCATTCTTCATGGCAGGAAATATTGAAGATGTGGAAAAGAACGCAAGCAAATTGGCAGGAAAGTAACTAACACATGCCACTAAAAGTTGAAGTTGTTGCAACTGACGGACAAGTTTGGTCAGGTGAAGCAAGCACGGTTGTTTTGCGAACTAAATCAGGTGAAATTGGTTTACTTCCAGGACATGCACCATTGCTTGCTTCTCTGTCAGATGGGCCGATCGTTATCAGACCTATTGAAGGAACTGAAATAAAAGCAGCAGCTCATGGTGGATTTGTGATCGTTGATAGCAATAACGTCATCGTGTTGGCAGAAACAGCAGAATTAGCAAGCGAAGTTGATGTTAAACGCGCTCAAAAAGCAAAAGATGAAGCTACAAAATCAGGCGATAAAGAAGCACTGAAAAGAGCAGAGTCAAGACTCTCAATTGCTGTAGGTTAGAAACTACATATTCCATCAAAGGAGATTTCGATGTCAAAGCAAGTCCAAACTAAATTAGTTGTAAATACTCGAAAAAGAAATAGAGCAACAACTTTTTTTCGACCAATTTTGATTATTCCGATTTTAATATTTGTGAGTACTTTTTCATCCAATAATTCAGGTGCCGTAAGTATTTCATTTATACTGGCAGTTCCGGTACTTCTGGCTTTAGTTTTTAGAAATATTTATCCTAGTTACATCTATGGTTTCAATCAGTCATTCTTGGAATTACAGAATAGAATCTCTGTTTATGCGCTGTATTTAACCGATGAATTTCCATCAATTGAAAAAAGTAAAAATGTAACTATTACTTTGCCAGAGGTAAAAGGCGGCAAAGCACTTAATAGATGGCTTCCTCTAGTTAAATGGTTTTTAGCGATTCCACTTTATGTGGTTGGCGTTGTGTATTTAGCCGTAACAGTTATTTACACCATTATCGCTTGGTTCAATATCTTGTTCACTGGAAAATATCCAAAGTTTGCAATCGATTTTGTAGTTGGAACTGTTCAATTCTGGAACAGAGTTACCGGATATGCATTCATCTTGGTAACTGATGAGTATCCAACTTTTTCAGTAAAAGCCACTAAATAAAGAACTAATTAATAGGTGCCAACTAAACAGTTGGCACCTATTTACATTTCTACGCGTGTAACGTTTGCGCCAAGTCCTGTTAGATTTCCTACAAAGTTTGAATAGCCACGATCAACGTGGTGAACTTCAGTCACGTATGTAACATCATCTGCTACTAATCCTGCTAAAACTAAAGACGCGCCAGCTCGAACATCAGTTCCTTCAACAGGTGCTCCTGATAAGTGTTCTTTGCCTCTGACTAAACAATGATGACCATTAATTTTTACATCAGCACCTAATCTTGCCAATTCGTTAACAAATCTAAATCTTGCTTCAAAGAGATTTTCGGTAACCATGGAAGATCCTGAAGCTATGGAATTAAGCGCGATCATTTGAGGTTGCAAATCAGTTGGAAAACCCGGATAGGGAAGTGTGACAATATCTACTGCTTTTGGTCTTGTGTGCATGGAAACGTTTAGTCGATCTTCAACTGATTTGATTTCTGCTCCAGTGTCGCGCAATTTTTCTAACACTAAATCCATATCACTTGGTTTAACACCGTGGATTGTGATGTCGCCTTGCGTCATGATTGCTGCAATTGCCCAAGTTCCGGCAACAATTCGATCAGGAACAACATGATGAGTTGTGGGATGAAGTTTTTCTACTCCTGTGATTTCTAAAACACTTGAACCAATTCCATTAATCTTTGCACCCATTTTTACCAACATGTTGCATAAATCAACTATTTCAGGTTCACGAGCAACGTTATCGATATTTGAATTTCCTTTTGCTAAAACTGCTGCCATCACAACATTTTCTGTTGCACCAACACTTGGAAAATCTAGAGCAATATTTGCACCACTTAATCCATTTTCAGCTCTAACAATTAAATAACCGTGTTCACTATGAACATGACAACCCAGTTTTTCTAAACCTTGCATGTGAATATCTAGTCCACGAGATCCAATTGCATCTCCTCCCGGAAGTGCAATATCTGCTTCTCCACATCTTGCAACGAGTGGTCCAAGAACTGAAATGGAGGCACGCATTTTTCTTACCAAGTCATAATCTGCTTTGTGGCCAATTTTTGCTGGCACATCAATTGTTACAGTTGATGTTGAAACATCATGTTCAACTTTGCAACCTAGTCTTCGAAGTAACTCAGCCATAATTTCAACATCTAATATTTCTGGGACGTTTGTTAAAGTTGTTAATCCTTCTGCCATGATCGAGGCAGCCATAAGTTTTAGAACGCTATTTTTTGCACCGGGAACACGCACTTCTCCCTTTAAGGGACCTGATCGTTCAACTCGAAATGCTTCCATGACTCACCAGAGTACCCAACCAAAGTGTGTAAAGACCAATTCACACATAGGCTCTACTCATGGTAAATCTCACTCGCATCTACACCAGAACCGGTGACGATGGAACTACTGCTTTGGGAGATATGTCCCGGGCTTTAAAAACTGATTTAAGACTTGAAGCTTTTGCCGATGTTGATGAAGCTAATTCATCCATTGGAGTAGCTATTGCGATGGGAAATCTAGATCAGGATGTTAGAGATTTGTTAACAAGAGTTCAAAACGATTTGTTTGACGTTGGTGCAGATTTAGCAACACCTGTGGGAAAGAAAAATGATGCACCTCAGTTAAGAGTTTTACCTGGTTATGTTGATGAATTAGAAAAAGCAATTGATCATTACAACTCATTTTTACAACCTTTAAGTTCATTTATTTTGCCAGGAGGCACACCAGGAGCAGCACTTTTGCATGTGGCAAGAACAGTTGTAAGACGTGCTGAGCGATCAACTTGGACAGCCTTTACTGCTCACAAAATTGTTATGACAGAAACTCCAGCAAGGTACTTAAATAGACTTTCTGATTTGTTATTCGTGTTAGCTAGATACAGCAATCGTGAACAAGGCGATGTGTTATGGGTTCCTGGAGCAAATAGATAATTTATACGCGACCGCGTATTAAACTTCTTGCTTTTGTTTCGTCTTTTGGCCAAACCATTAACTGAGGTCCTTCCAAAGTAAAAGCTAAAGTTGCTTTTATGTTGTTTGCAATTAATTCTTGTCTAAGTTTTTCACCCTCAATGTAATTTGCCGGATTTCCAATGGGAACTAAAACGCCATAATCATCTTTAAAGCTTGCTTTAGTAGGTCTTTCAATTAAGGAAGTTTTTTTAGGGCTATAGGCCCAACGCAAAAACATAACCAGAACTAACAAACCAAAGCCCACCAGCAAAGGAAGAGTTACATAGGTGGTGCTGCCCCATGTCATCATGACAGCCATTGTTGCGCATACTTAGTCATCAGGCATCATCAAGTTATGCGTTTATTGGTTGCAACCTGCACAGTGGATTACGTGGGAAGACTCACTGCCCATCTACCCGAAGCCACCCGACTAATTCTTTTTAAGGCCGATGGCTCGGTTTCGATCCATGCCGATGATCGAGCTTATAAACCACTTAATTGGATGAGTCCCCCATGTTTTACAACAGAGTCAAATGACACAGATAAAAAAATTATTACTGTAGAGAATAAATCTGGTGAAAGATTAGTGATCACGGTAAGTAAGGTGATTCATAATTCAACTCATGATTTAGGAATTGATCCTGGTTTAGTAAAAGATGGGGTTGAAGCACACTTACAAGAATTACTTGCCCTACACGTTGAAACTTTTGGTAAAGACTGGCAATTAGTAAGAAGGGAATACCCAACACCAATTGGACCAGTTGATTTACTTTGTAAAGACGAATCGGGAAAAAATGTTGCTGTGGAAATTAAAAGACGAGGCGATATTGATGGTGTTGAGCAATTAACTAGATATTTAGAACTGCTCAATAGAGATGCATTAATTGCACCCGTGAGTGGAGTTTTTGCAGCCCAAGAAATAAAACCTCAAGCAAAAACTCTGGCCGAAGACAGAGGAATTCGCTGCGTTGTGGTTGATTATGACGCACTTCGTGGTTTAGATCGCAAAGATGAAAGATTGTTCTAGAATATAAAAATGCCTAGAAGAAATAAACCAAAAAATTCAAAAAAAGATGAAAGTCAAGAATTTAATGTTGATCGTCTTTTAGGAATTCAAAGAAGTGAAAATTGGTCTGATGGAGACTGGGTTGTCCGAAGAGTAACTGGTTCTGCTGCCACCAAAGCTTATCGATGTCCTGGATGTGATCAGGAAATAAAACCTGCCACTCCTCACACTGTTGCATATGTAATTGGGGAATTAGAAGAAAGACGACACTGGCATACGCCCTGTTGGAATAGTGACAGAAAGAAACATAAAAGAGATTTAGATGACTGAAATTGTTGCCAATAGTGTTTTGCCTGCTCATAGAAAAGCAATAAATTTAGTTACCTCGGATGGGGAAAACTTAGTTGGAGAAATTGCATCACCAATTGATGAAAAGGCAGTTGCCACTTTAATAACTGTGCATCCACTGCCAACACATGGTGGAAATACAGATAGTCATTTGTATAGAAAAATGTCTTGGAGATTGCCTGCTTTAGCAGGTATTAATGTTTTGAGATTTAACACTCGAGGAACATGTAGCAAACTTGGAACTAGTACTGGCTCATTTGATTCATCTAATAATGAAGGTAAAGATTTACTTGCTGCCATAAAATATGTGAAAGACAACAACTTAGCTAAACCATTTGTTGTTGGTTGGTCTTTTGGTACTGATGTGACTCTTCGTCATGGATTTGATCAAGATTTAAGTGGAGTAATTTTACTGTCACCACCATTGAGGTTCACTTCACAGGAAGAGCTAAGTAAATGGAAAAATGTAAAGTTTCCAGTCATTGCTCTTGTTCCAGAATTTGATGATTATCTAAAACCTGCTGAAGCAAAACAAAGATTCAGTGTGGCTCCAAATATTGAAATCCTGCCCAAAGAAGGTGCCAAGCATTTATGGGTTGGCGAAAACAGTGTCCAAGTTGTCTTAAATGAAATTGTTAAACTCATCGCTCCAGATAAGGTTCCACTTCCAACTTCATGGGATGGGCCAATGGAGAAGTGGAATGACATTTAGTAATTAGTAGAGTAGTCATAACAAACTTAGTGAGGCTTAATAATCTTGAGTAGTCAAATACCTATGAGAGGCGCCATTGATTTAGGCGCGTTGGCTCAATCAAAAAAAGCACAAAGTGTGGCAAGCCAAGCCTTAGCTAATGCACCAGCTGGTGTTGTGGTTGATGTTAGCGAACAAGATTTTCAACAAAAAGTAATTGATATTTCAAAAACAGTTCCAGTAATTGTTGATTTGTGGGCCGAGTGGTGTGGACCTTGTAAACAATTATCTCCATTACTAGAAAAACTGGCAGCAGAATATAAAGGAAGATTTGTTTTAGCAAAAATTGATGTTGATGCAAACCCAAGACTTTCCCAGATGTTTCAAGTTCAATCAATTCCTGCAGTATTTGCAGTAATTGGTGAATCTGCTGGACCACTATTTCAAGGTGCTATTCCAGAAGCAGAACTTAGACAAGTAATTGAAGAAGTTTTAAGAATTGCAGCCGAACAAGGTGTTAAGGGCACAATTAATGCAGATGCTCCAATTGAAGAAGAACAAGTTGAAGAAGAAAAAATAGACCCAAGATTAGAAGCAGCCTTTTTAGCAATTGAAAAAGGAGATTTTGATACTGCAAGTAATTCTTATAAAGAAATGTTAAATCAAAATCCTGGCGACCAAGTTGCAATTGCAGGACTTGCCCAAGTTGGTTTGTTGGAAAGAGCTTCAAAACTAAATCCAAATGAAGTCTTAAAAAAAGCAAGTGATCGTAAAGATTTTGCTAGCCAGATGGATTTAGCTGATTTAGAGCTGATGAAAGGAAATCCTCAAGCAGGTTTCGCTGTTTTGATAAGTGCAATAAAAATTGCATCTGGTGAAGATCGAGACAATTTAAGAGCAAGGCTTTTGGAGTTATTTGTTGTGGTGGGCGATAGTGACCCTGAGGTAATCAAGGCTCGTAGAGACCTAGCAAGCGCATTGTTCTAAATCGTCTAAACTTAAGTCCATGACTTATTTAGACCACGCAGCAACTACACCCATGTTGGTGGAATCTATTGCTGCAATGAATGCTGAATTAGCCCAAGTTGGTAATCCTTCCTCTTTGCACGCTTCAGGTAGAAGGGCACGCAAAGTAGTTGAAGAAAGTAGAGAATTAATTGCTGCTGCTTTAGGGGCAAGACCAATTGAAATCATTTTCACAGGCGGTGGAACAGAGGCTAATAACTTAGCGGTCAAAGGACTCTTCTGGTCAGCGCAAGCAAAAGATAAAAAGAAAAATAGAATTTTAGTTTCTGCTGTTGAACATCACGCAGTTCTAGATCCTGTTTTATGGTTAGGTGAACATGAAGGCGCTATTGTTGAAATCTTGCCAGTTGATACTCAAGGTCGAGTTCTTCCAGAAACCTTAAGAAAAGCATTTGAAAAAAATCCCCATGATGTAGCACTAGTAACTGTGATGTGGGCTAACAATGAAGTTGGTACAGTTCAACCGATTGAAGAGTTAGTAAAGATTGCACATGAATTTAAAACTCATTTTCATTCTGATGCTGTTCAAGCTGTGGGTTGTCTAGAAGTTCATTTCCAAAATTCAGGTTTAGATGCGATGACTGTTTCTGGTCATAAAGTTGGTGGCCCCCAAGGTATTGGTGCCTTAGTTGTTAAAAGAGATATTGAATTAACACCGTTACTTCATGGAGGTGGCCAAGAAAGAGATGTTCGATCAGGAACATTAGCTGCACCTTCTATTGCAGGTTTTGCAGCAGCAGTTAGCACTGCAGTTGTACAAAGAACTTCACGCGCAAATCGCATGACATCACTTCGAAATGATTTAATTAAAAGAGTTCAAGAACAAGTTCCAGATGTTGTGTTTAATGGTGATCCTGAAAACCGTTTACCTGGAAATGCTCACTTCTCATTTAAAGGATGTGAGGGAGATGCATTATTAATGTTGTTGGATGCACAAGGAATCGAATGCTCAACAGGTTCTGCTTGTTCAGCAGGAATTCCTCAACCATCACATGTTTTATTAGCAATGGGACGAGATGAAGTAACAGCTAGAGCATCTTTGAGATTTTCATTTGGTTCAACTTCAACACCTGATGATGTTGATGCGGTTATGCAAGTACTTCCTGCGATTGTGGAAAGAGCTAAACGGGCAGGAAAGCCAGCGGTTAAGAAATGAGTAAGCGCGTAGTTGCAGCAATGAGTGGAGGAGTTGATTCTTCCGTTGCAGCAGCTCGATTAGTTGATCAAGGTTATGACGTTGTTGGAATTCATTTAGCCCTAGCAAAAGTAAAAGGACATGCTGGTGGCAAAGGTTGCTGCACACTTGATGATGCACGAGATGCAAGACGTGTTGCTGATCGGTTAGGAATTCCTTTTTATATTTGGGATGTTAGTGAAGAATTTCAAAGAGAAGTAATTGAAAACTTTATTGCAGAATATGCTGAAGGAAGAACTCCGAATCCTTGTGTTAGATGCAATGAAAAAATTAAATTTCAAGCCGTTTTAGAAAGATCTTTAGCTTTAGGCTTTGATGCAGTTGCCACTGGCCATTACGCTCAAATCGTTGAAACAGAAAGTGGCCCAACTCTTCATAGGGCAATTGATGATAAAAAAGATCAGTCATATGTGTTAAGTGTTCTTAATCAAGAACAACTTTCACACACAATTTTACCTTTAGGAAATTCTACAAAACCAGAAATTAGAAAAGAAGCTGAAGAGCGAGGATTGATTACTGCTTCGAAACCTGATTCTCATGACATCTGTTTTATTCCAGATGGTGATACCGCAGGATTTTTACACAACAAAC
The DNA here is from genome assembly GCA_005789325.1 of Actinomycetota bacterium. Classification (GTDB taxonomy): domain Bacteria; phylum Actinomycetota; class Actinomycetes; order S36-B12; family UBA5976; genus ATZT02. Next base: position 7,375 of record SXYE01000028.1, on the reverse strand, counting down.
TTGGCCAAGATCCAGGAAAAATTGTTGATGCTGAGACAGGTGAAGAAATAGGAAAACACAATGGCGTTTTCGAATTTACGGTTGGTCAACGTAAAGGATTAAAATTAGGAAAACCACGCGATGATAGATCTCCTCGATATGTGGTGGGTACAGATATTAAAAGCAAAACTGTGTTAGTTGGGATACCAACAATGCTTCGAGTAGATGTGGTTACTGCAACAAATCTGATTTGGTGTGGACCAATACCTGCATCGCAATTTGAATGTAGTGCTCAAGTAAGAGCACACTCTGCTGATCTAAAAGCCAAAGCTTTTCATAAAGATGGCAATTTAACTGTGGAATTCTTAGAGCCGTTGCAAGGATTAGCTCCAGGACAAACTATTGCTCTTTATGACAACACTCGAGTAATAGGCAGTGGCACTGTTGTCACAACTACTCGTAGTTAATTAAATTCATCTCAAATGGCTAAATCAATTCCTGACTCTTCAAAAAATCGTTGGACTGAACTTGTTGAAATAATCGAAGAAGCAAGGCGTAAGTATTACGTGCTTGATTCACCCACAATTTCAGACGATGAATATGACAAGGCTTTCAAAGAATTAGAACAACTTGAACAAAAATATCCTGAATTAGCAACCCAAGATTCACCCACTCAATCAGTTGGTGGAGTTGCCTCAGAATTATTTGAACCAGTCGAACATAGAGTGCGCATGATGAGTTTGGAAGATGTTTTTGATGTTGAGGAATTAGAAGAATGGGCTAACAGAGTTAGTAAGAGCACAAGTTCGTTGCCTGAAACTATTTGTGAATTAAAAGTAGATGGTTTAGCACTAAATCTTTTGTATTTAGATGGAAATCTTTCACGAGTAGCAACAAGAGGAGATGGTCGAGTTGGAGAAGATGTCACCTATAACACCCAATTCATTCCCACAATTCCAAGATCACTTAAAGCAAGTCAAGGTGCCAAGATTCCAAGTGTCATTGAAGTTCGAGGCGAAGTTTATTTCGATTTAAAAGATTTTGATTCATTGAATAATGAGGTAATGGATTTAGGTAGAACACCTTTTGCAAATCCTCGAAACGCAGCAGCCGGAACAATTAGACAACGTGTTGATAAACGTGAAGAAGAATTAGCTTTAGCAATAAGTGAGAAAAAACCTGATGCTCGAATTGAAAAGCTAAAATCTGAATTCAATCGCTCCACCGCATCTTTATCAAGATTAAAACTAGTTGTTCACGGCATTGGTGCACTGGAAGGATTTGAATTTAAGACTCAAGATGAGGCTTATAAAACATTAGGAAATCTTGGTTTACCTGTTGCTACCACAACCAAAGTAACAAAAGATCTAAAAAGTGTAATTAGCTTCATTGAAGAATTTGGAAATAAGAGAAGAGAATTAAGTCACGAAATAGATGGTGTAGTTGTTAAGGTCAATGACATTAATACCCAAAAGAATTTGGGTGCAACTTCAAGAACCCCACGATGGGCGGTGGCCTATAAATATCCACCTGAAGTTGTGCGCACAAAATTACTTGACATTGAAGTTAATGTGGGAAGAACTGGTCGAGTAACTCCTTTTGCTGTTATGCAACCAATAAAAGTTGCTGGTTCAACTGTCTCAATGGCAACACTTCATAACCAACAAGAAATAGTTAGAAAAGGTGTCTTAATTGGGGACACTGTTTATTTAAGAAAAGCAGGAGATGTAATTCCTGAAATCGTTGGACCAGTTGTGGAACTTCGTGATGGAAGTGAAAAGAAATTTGAAATGCCACTTAAATGTCCAGAATGTGGGACCAAACTTGCACCAGCAAAAGACGGTGATGTTGATTTACGTTGTTCAAATGCTCAAAGCTGTCCGGCTCAATTAAGAGAAAGACTTTTCCATGTTGGCTCACGTGGCGCCATGGACATTGAAGGCTTAGGTGCAAAATCAGCTGCAGCTCTTCTTTTCGACAAAATATTAAAAGATGAAGGAAACCTATTTAATCTAAATGAAAAAGATTTAATAGTTAGTGAATATTTCACAAGAGCTCCTGGTAAAGGTGAATCTGGCAGAGTACTAAATAAAAATGGGGAAGAGTTACTTTCGCAACTTAATGCAGCAAAAACTCGTCCATTATGGAGAGTGTTGGTAGCTCTTTCTATTCGCCACGTTGGTCCAACTGCTGCACAAGCTTTAGCTAGAGAATTTAAATCTTTGGAAGATATTGCTAATGCACCTCTTGCAGAGCTTTCTGAAGTAAATGGTGTTGGAGAAGTAATTGGTATTGCTGTTAAAGAATGGTTTAGCGAAGAGTGGCACAAAGAAATTGTTGGTAAATGGGCTAGAGCTGGAGTAAGAATCAAGGATGATGAAGTAACTGGTCCTCAACCGTTAAAGGATATGAATTTTGTAATAACTGGATCAGTTCCAAATTATTCCCGAGATGGCGCCACAAATGCGGTCTTAGAAAGAGGCGGAAAAGTTTCTGGATCAGTCAGCAAAAATACGACCATGTTGGTTTATGGCCGAGCAGACGGAAGTAAATACTCCAAGGCTGTCTCATTAGGAATTCCTAAACTTGATGCAGAAAATTTCGATGTCTTGCTTAATCAAGGCATTGCGCAAGCACTGAAACTTGCAACAACTGACTAAAGATTAAGATATAAATCGTGTCGAGAATAACCCGTGAAGAAGTTGCCAAATTAGCTGAACTTGCCCGGCTTGACCTTCCAGAATCTGAATTAGATGAGTACGCCAAACAATTAGAAATTATTTTAGAATCCGTTGCCAAAGTGGGCGAAGTCTCTACAAAAGATGTCAAACCAATGTCTCACGCCACAGGATTAGTAAACGTATTTCGTGAAGATGTCACAAAAGAATCATTAAGTAGAGATGAAATTCTTCGTTCTGCTCCTGCCACAGAAGATGATCGATTTAGAGTTCCTCGCATTCTGGACGAGGAATAAATGTCAGATTTAACAAAACTAAGTGCAGTTGAACTAAGTGGCGAATTAAGTAAAGGATCAGTTAGTGCTGTTGAAGTTACAAAAGCACACCTAGATCGAATCAATTCATTAGATAAATCAGTTCAATCTTTCTTACACGTTGATAACGCTGGAGCACTAAAACAAGCAGAAGAAGTAGACAAAAATAGGAAAGAAAACAAAAAAGTTTCTGCTTTAGCTGGAGTTCCATTAGCGCTGAAAGATGTATTAACGCAAAAAGGAATACCAACAACTTGTGGATCAAAAATATTAGAAGGTTGGATTCCTCCTTATGATTCAACAGTAGTTAAGAATTTAAAGAATGCAGGAATTGTAATTCTTGGCAAAACAAACATGGATGAATTTGCAATGGGCTCATCAACTGAAAACAGTGCATATTTTCCAACCAAGAATCCTTGGGATTTAACAAAAATTCCAGGTGGATCTTCTGGCGGTTCTTCTGCTGCAGTTTCTGCATTTTTTGCACCCCTTGGCATAGGAACAGATACTGGTGGATCAATTAGACAACCAGCAGCTGTCACAGGAATTGTGGGAGCAAAACCAAGTTATGGTGGAGTTTCTCGTTTTGGTTTGGTTGCTTTTGCATCTTCACTTGATCAAGCAGGACCATTTGCTCGTACCGTTTTAGATTGCGCAATGTTGCATGAAGTAATGGCAGGTCATGATCCTTTGGATTCAACCAGTATCAATCAACCAGTTCCAGATGTTGTCAAAGCTGCTCAATTACAAGATGTTAAAGGAATGAAGATAGGAATTATCAAAGAATTAGGCGGCGATGGTTGGCAAAATGGAGTATTAAATAGATTCAATGAATCAGTTGAATTACTTAAATCAATGGGTGCACAAGTTAAAGAAATATCAATTCCGCATTCACTTTATGCACTAGCAACTTATTATTTGATCGCACCAAGTGAAGCTTCAAGTAACTTAGCTCGTTTTGACGGTATGCGTTATGGACTAAGAGTTGATGATGGCAATTTGAGTGCTGAAGAAGTGATGAATAAAACGCGTGAAAAAGGTTTTGGTAAGGAAGTAAAAAGAAGAATCATGATTGGAACTTATGCATTATCTTCTGGTTACTACGATGCCTATTATGCACAAGCACAAAAAGTACGCGCTTTAATTGCACAAGATTTAACCAATGCTTTTAAGGAAGTAGACGTACTAATTTCACCAACTTCACCAACAACTGCTTGGGGGTTAGGTGAACGAGTAAATGATCCAATGGCAATGTATTTGGCAGATCTTGCAACTTTGCCACCATCATTAGCAGGAATTCCTGCCATGAGTGTGCCAATTGGTTTAGCCGATGAAGATAAATTACCTGTTGGTTTGCAAATCATTGCACCATTTATGAATGATGATCGAATGTATCGAGTAGGTGGAGCAATTGAAGCTTCACTGAAAACTAAATGGAATGGTCTCTTAATTGATCAAGCACCTGCCTTAGGAGGTGCCAAATGAGTACTTATGACCAAGCAATAAAAAAATATGATCCAGTTTTAGGTTTAGAAACTCACGTTGAATTATCAACTAATTCAAAAATGTTTTGTGGTTGCTCCACAGAATTTGGGGCAGATCCAAACAAACAAACTTGTCCAACTTGCTTAGGTTTACCAGGATCTTTACCTGTTGCAAATGCAATAGGTATTGAATCCACTATTCGAATCGGATTAGCCCTAAATTGTTCAATTGCGAGCTATTCTAGATTTGCTAGAAAAAACTATTTTTATCCTGATATGCCTAAAGATTTTCAAACTAGTCAGTATGACGAACCACTTTGTTCTAACGGGTACTTAGATGTTTTGGTTGACACAGATGAGGGAACAAAGACGTTTAGAGTTGAAATTGAAAGAGTACATCTAGAAGAAGACACTGGAAAACTAACTCACGCTGGTGGGGCAACGGGAAGAATTCATGGTGCAGATTATTCGCTAGTTGATTACAACAGAGCAGGCATTCCATTAGTTGAAATTGTTACTAAACCAGTTCCAGATACTGGAGAGTACGCACCCCTAGTAGCTAAGGCTTATGTCACAGAATTAAGAGATTTATTGCGTGGATTAAACGTTTCCGATGTGCGTATGGAAGAGGGTTCTCTTCGCTGTGATGTCAACCTTTCGCTAACTCCAAAGGGTTCAAAAACTTGGGGAACTAGAACAGAAACTAAAAACGTTAACTCACTTCGAAGTGTGGAAAGAGCAATCAGAAGTGAAATAGAAAGACAATCACTTGAACTTGATAAAGGTAACAAGATTAAGCAAGAAACAAGGCATTTTCAAGAAGACACAGGCACAACTAGAAGTGGAAGAAGTAAAGTAGTTGCTGAAGAATATAGATATTTTCCTGAACCAGATCTTGTGCCAATTGCACCTGATAAAGCGTGGATTGAAAAACTTAAAAAAGCCTTACCTGAGCAACCTTCTATAAGAAGAACTCGTTTAGCCAAAGAGTGGGGATTTACCGATTTAGAAATGCGCGATGTTGCAACACTTGGTGGTGTTGATTTAATTGCGCAAACAATTGAGCAAGGAACTTCCCCTGCTTCTGCTCGTAAATGGTGGGCCGGTGAGCTTTCTGGTCATGCCTCAAAAGCTGATCTGGAATTAATTGATTTAAAAATTACTCCAACTGATGTTGCTCGTATTGATGCATTAGTAAACGAAGGAAAACTAACAGACAAATTGGCCCGTCAAGTTATTGAAGCTGTATTAAATGGTGAAGGAAATCCTGACGAAGTTATCAAGAAACGAAATCTTGCAGTTGTTTCAGATGACTCAGCTTTGATTCCAGCAATCGAAGCAGCAATTGCAGCTAATCCTGATGCAGCTGCCAAGATTCGTGAAGGCAAAGTACAAGTAGTTGGAGTAATCGTTGGTGCAGTCATGAAAACTACTGGTGGCAGTGCTGATGCTGCCAAAGTAAGAGAGTTAGTTCTTAAAACTTTAGGTCAATAGGCACTATTTCTTGGATATGGATAGAGTTTAAATATGGCAACTAAACCTGGCGATATGAAACCACGCAGTAAAGATGTAACTGAAGGTTTTGAGCGCGCTCCCGCAAGATCAATGCTTCGCGCAGTGGGAATGAAAGATGCAGATTTTAAAAAACCTCAAATAGGTATTGCTTCTTCTTGGAATGAAATAACTCCATGCAACATGTCACTTCGTCGTTTGGCAGAAAAAGCAAAAGAAGGTGTATTTGCCGCAGGTGGTTTTCCAATGACTTTTAATACGATTTCTGTCTCTGATGGAATTTCAATGGGACATGAAGGAATGCGTGCATCTCTAGTAAGTAGAGAAATTATTGCTGACTCAGTTGAATGCGTTATGCATGCGGAAAGATTAGATGGTTCTGTAACTTTGGCTGGTTGTGATAAATCACTACCAGGAATGTTGATGGCAGCAGCAAGATTAGATTTAGCAAACGTTTTTGTTTATAACGGTTCAATCATGCCTGGCAATCTAAATGGTAAAGATTTGACAATTCAAGATGTGTTCGAAGGTGTGGGAGCTTGTGCTCTAGGAAAAATAACAGAATCAGAATTAGGCGAAATTGAAAGAGCAGCCTGTCCAGGTGAAGGTGCCTGTGGAGGAATGTTTACCGCAAACACAATGAGCTCAGTTGCCGAAGCTTTAGGAATGGCATTGCCAGGAAGTGCATCTGCTCCTGCAATTGATTCTAGAAGAGATGATGATGCATATGCAGCTGGTGAAGCTGTTGTTAATTTAATTCGCTTAGGAATTACCACTCGAGACATTATGACTAAGAAAGCATTTGAAAACGCAATCACAATAGTTATGGCATTAGGTGGTTCAACAAATGCCATTCTTCATTTACTTGCTATTGCGCATGAAGCAAATGTTGATCTAACAATTGATGATTACAACCGAATTGGTGATAAAACACCTCACTTAGCCGATGTTAAACCTTTTGGTCGCTATGTAATGAATGATTTAGATAAAATCGGTGGAGTTCCAGTAGTTATGAAAGCATTGTTAGATGCTGGATTAATTCACGGTGATGAATTAACTGTTACTGGAAAAACGGTTGCTGAGAACTTAGCAAAAATAAATCCACCAGATCCTGATGGAAAAATTATTCATGCGGTAAATAACCCAATACATAAAACAGGTGGACTGGTAATTCTTAAAGGTTCTCTTGCCCCAGAGGGTGCAGTTATTAAAGCTGCTTCTATTGAATCCCCAATATTTGAAGGAACTGCCAAAGTATTTGATGATGAAAAATTTGCTATGGATGCAGTAACTCACGGAAAAATTGTTAAAGGTGATGTTGTAGTTATTCGTTACGAAGGTCCAAAAGGTGGACCAGGAATGCGCGAAATGTTAGCTGTAACAGCTGCAATTAAAGGTGCAGGTTTAG
>SXYE01000027.1 GCA_005789325.1 Actinomycetota bacterium | reverse complement strand
CGGGTCAAACACCTGATTCACAAACAAACGCAAGAGCCCTACCTATTTACCAAACAACGTCATACACATTCCGTGACACTAAACATGCTGCGGACTTGTTTGCTTTGGCAGAACCAGGAAACATTTACACCCGCATCATGAATCCAACTCAAGGTGCTGTGGAGGAACGCATTGCATCCTTGGAAGGCGGTGTTGCTGCACTTTTGTTAGCTAGTGGTTCAGCAGCTACTACCTATGCAATATTGAATTTGGCTGAAGCAGGAGATCATATTGTTTCAAGCCCAAATCTTTATGGTGGAACCTATAACTTATTTCACTACACTTTGCCAAAATATGGCATCGAAGTGTCATTTGTTGAAGATCCAGAAAATATAGATTCTTGGAAAAAAGCAATAAAGCCAAATACCAAAGCGCTTTACGGCGAATCAGTAGCCAATCCATTGAATTCTATTTTGGATATCGAAAATGTGGCGAAAGTTGCACATGAAAACGGGATTCCATTAATTGTTGATAATACTGTGGCAACCCCGTATTTGTTGAGACCAATTGAATTCGGTGCAGACATTGTGATTCATTCTGCAACTAAATACATTGGTGGTCACGGAACAGCAGTAGCTGGAGTAATAGTTGATAGCGGAAAATTTGATTGGAAGAAAAACGCAGCCAAATTCCCGCAATACAACACACCTGATCCTTCTTATGGTGGTTTGGTTTACTCCGAAGCTTTAGGCGAATTGGCTTACATACTTCGTGCGCGAATTGTTTTATTGCGCGACTTAGGTGCTGCAATTTCTCCCTTCAATGCGTTCTTGATTGCTCAAGGGTTAGAAACACTTTCTCTAAGAATTGAGCGACATGTTCAAAATGCCAGAGCTGTTGCAAATTGGTTAGAAAAACGAGATGAAGTAGAAAGAGTTAATTATGCTTCCCTTGATTCAAATCGATACAACAAATTGGCAAAGAAATACACTCCGGCAGGTTCTGGAGCTGTTTTGTCATTTGAGATTAAAGGTGGCATTGAAGCAGGTAAGAAATTTGTGGAGGCACTTGAATTGCATTCACACGTTGCCAATATTGGTGATGTGCGAAGTTTGGTAATTCATCCAGCTTCAACAACACATTCACAATTAACACCACAAGAGCAATTAACAGCTGGTGTAACTCCTGGATTAATTAGATTGGCCGTTGGTATTGAAAATATTGACGATATTTTGGCCGATCTAGATTCAGGTTTTCGAGCTGCCAAAGGTGCTTAATTAATTTATGGCGATTGATTATTCAGGTCAAATTCCTGCCACCGGTGCGTGGCAGGAAGGAGATCACCCTGGGCAAAGAAAATTCATTGACGTTGGACCAATTGAATTAGAACTTGGTGGTTCTCTTCCTGATGTAAAAGTTAGTTATGAAACTTTTGGAAAACTAAATTCTAATGCGTCAAATGCAATCTTTGTTGAACATGCACTGACCGGAGATTCCCATGCTGCTGGATTAGACACTGAAGGGCATTTGACTCGTGGTTGGTGGGATGGATTAATTGGTGATGGTTTAGCAATTGACACTAAAGAATGGTTTGTGGTTTGTGCAAATGTTTTAGGTGGGTGTCAAGGAACAACAGGTCCATCTTCAAAAGATAGCTCTGGAAAACGATGGGGATCAAGATTTCCAAGAGTTACAGTTGCAGATCAAGTTGAAATAGAAAAACGTTTAACAGATCAATTAAATATTGAACGCTGGGCTTGCGTAATGGGTGGATCAATGGGTGGCATGAGAGTTTTGGAATGGGCGGTTGAACATCCACACAGACTTGGTTCTGCATTTGTTATTGCTTCAGCACCAGGTTCTTCTGCAGATCAAATTGCAACTCAATCTGCACAAATTGCTGCGATAAAAGCAGATCCTAAATGGCGCGGTGGAGATTATTATGATGCAAAACCAGGAGACGGTCCTCACGCTGGTTTAGGAATTGCCAGAAAATTTGCTCACCTAACTTATCGTTCCGAAACTGAATTAGATGTGAGATTTGGCAGAGATCACCAAGATGGGGAAGATCCTTATTCTGATGGTCGCTTTGCAATTGATTCTTATTTGGATCATCATGCTGAAAAACTTGCGCGAAGATTTGATGCCAACACTTACATTGCTTTATCCGATTCAATGTCAACTTTTGATGTGGGAAGAAATAGAGGTGGAGTTGCATCTGCCTTATCAAGAATCACAGCACCTGTTGTTGTAGCAGGAATTGATTCTGATCGCCTTTATCCAATTAGACAGCAAGCAGATTTAGTTTCAGCACTAGATCAAAACACTGAGCTAGATGTTATTTCTTCACCATTTGGCCATGATGGGTTTTTGATTGAAATTGATCAGGTTGCACCGATTGTCAAAAAAGCACTAGATAAGGCAGTGGTAAGAATTAAGTAGGGACTTATCAGTCCCAATTGTCTTGCTTGTATTGAGTAGTTAATTCAATATCTTTTAATGCAATTTATAAAAATATTATTAAGCACATCTTTATTGATTTCTCTAAATATGAGTCCAGCTCTTGCTGAAGTAAATGTTGAAGCTAATCAGGAAACTCAAAGCTATGAAATTAGTGGTCAAATCATTCTTGATGACACTTTTTCTGGAAGCGAATCAACACAAGTTCAAGGGGTAACTTGCGAGGGTTGCGCATGGCTAGTTACAGATGTTTGTTATGTCTTTGATCAGAACTATGTGATTACATCCTGCACCCCTTATACGCAGTGTCAAACAGTTCAAGACACATTGGGGGAAAGGAAAAAAGTTTGGCGAAAATTTGGTGAAGATGAACCTTGGTTATTAGTGGGAATGATGTGTGTAGGCCCTAAGGGACCAAGTACTCCGCAAACGCTTACAAATACTTTGACCGAGCAAACAACAGAATATTTACCACGATTACTACCTACAACTCAACCTGCAAATCATGTGTTAGTTAATACAGATGTTTTCTTTTTGAGTAATCAGCCAAACTTTTTTGGACCAAAATCTGTAGTAGTGACCGGAATTCCTGTAACTCTTACTGCATCGCCTACCTGGACTTGGAAATTTTCCGACGGAACAGTTATTAATACAACTGAGGCTGGAGTTGGTTTTCCTGATGGAAAAATAAAGCACAGTTTTGGCACAAAAGGATTACAAACAATAACTGTTACTACAACTTGGAATGCTTCTTGGAAAACTAATTCTAAAGTTTCCATCCCAGTTCCTGGAAAATCTTTGATCCAATCCACCACTTTTACCTTGATCTCTCATGAAGCCCAGGGAGTGCTTACACGCTGAGCCGTTGACCCAAAGCAGGCGGAATTGATGAAGTCGTGACAGAATAGGAAATCGGGCCGGT
>SXYE01000026.1 GCA_005789325.1 Actinomycetota bacterium | reverse complement strand
TCTTCAGGAAGCGTTGAATAACTACTTAAGCATCAATTCTTGATTTATCCAGTTCGTCAGCACCATGCACGATAAATTCTTTTCTTGGTGCAACATCTGATCCCATTAGCAAATCAAATACATCACTTGCTTCTTCTGCGTCTTTTACATTAATTCTTCTTAAAGTTCTGGTCTCTCTATTCATTGTGGTTTCTCTTAATTGTTTGGAATCCATCTCTCCCAAACCTTTATATCTTTGAATAGGTTGTTTGATCTTTTGCCCACTTTTTTCGATAGCTGCCACAGTTTTGTGCATTTCTTCATCACTATAGGTATAAATAACTTCTCCGCTTTTCTTTCCTGCAGCAACAGTTTCGATTCTGTGTAACGGTGGAACTGCAGCAAAAACTCTGCCGCTATCCAAAAGTGGCTTCATGTAGCGTTGGAACAAAGTTAATAACAAGCATCTGATGTGGGCACCGTCAACATCAGCATCTGACATTAAAATAATTTTGCTGTATCGGACATCTTCTAATTCAAAAGTTCTACCCGATCCCCCACCCACAACGGAAATAATAGAAGCGCATTCATTATTTCTTAGAACATCTGCAACAGATGCTTTTTGCACATTTAGGATTTTTCCTCTGATAGGCAAAAGCGCTTGAAATTCAGAATTTCTAGCTAATTTCGCAGTTCCTAAAGCTGAATCACCTTCCACAATAAATAATTCTGTGTGTTCGACATCATTTGAACGACAATCAGCAAGCTTGGCGGGAAGAGAGGATGACTCAATTGCATTCTTTCTTCTTTGAACATCTCTTTGATTTCGAGCAGCTAATCTTGCTCTTGAAGCATTTGCAATTTTTTCTAACAGTAATTTTGTTTTAGCTTTATCTCCCCTAGGAGGATTTTTGAACCATTTATTGAACTGATCTGTCACAACTGCAGTAACAATCTTTTGGGCAGCTGGTGTTCCTAGAATTTCTTTGGTTTGTCCTTCAAATTGAGGCTCAGGTAATCTAACACTAATAACTGCTGTTAAACCTTCCAGAATGTCTTCCTTAATGACACTTTCTTCATTATTCTTTAAAACTCGTTGGCTCTTTAACTGATCATTTACTACTTTTACAATTGCACGGTCAAAACCTGTGACATGTGTTCCACCTTTAGGTGTTGCCACAACGTTGACAAAAGACTTAAATTCGTTGTCATAACCATTTCCCCAGCGAAGAGCAATGTCAACTGCCATTTCACGTTCAACTTCTCTAGGACGCATGTGACCGTGATCGTCTAATACTGGGACGTTTTCGGTGAATTTTCCACTTCCCTGTAAACGAATAACACTTGTTATAGCTTGCCCAGTTGCCATGTGTTCCACAAATTCTGTGATGCCACCTTTAAATTTGTACTCAACTTCAGTCTTTTCTTTATCTCTCAAATCTGAAACAGCTACGGCTAAGCCTGGAACAAGAAATGCAGTTTGGCGAGCACGTTGCATTAAAGCTGCGGCATCTAAATGAAGTTCTTTAACAAATATTTCAGGATCAGGCCAGAATCTAACTCTTGTTCCTGTGCCAGATTTTGCAGCTTTACCTAAGACCTTTAAACCAGATTCTTTAGTGAATTTGGCATTAGGACCCTCGCCTTTGAAAACTCCTGTGACTCCTCTTTGAAATGAAGCAGTGTGTGTTTTACCGCCACGATCAACTGCCACATCCAAACGAACACTCAATGCGTTTACAACAGATGCTCCAACTCCGTGCAAGCCACCTGAAGCTGTGTATGAACCGGAACCAAATTTTCCACCAGCATGAAGTTTGGTCATAACCAATTCCACACCACTTAATTTTGATTTTTGTTCAATATCTACTGGTATGCCTCGACCATCATCCATAACCACAACAGAATGATCTGGCATTAATTTGATGTGAATTCTTTTACAGTGACCAGCTAGCGCTTCATCAACAGCATTATCAATCAGTTCCCAAACACAATGCATTAAACCGCGGCCATCGGTTGAACCGATGTACATTCCGGGGCGCTTTCTTACGGCATCTAAACCTTCTAAGACAGATAAATTCTTCGCGTTGTATTCAGCGCTGTTTGCCTTTGTTGCAGTGCTCAATTTTTTGAATCCTTTTTGGTAATGATCAAATTTCAACAATTCGAAGTCTGTTTGAATATTCTCGTAGATTTGTGAGGTTTTATGGGGCTACGGCACGCCTAATACAGGCTGTGATTGCGTTTTGCGACACACCCAAGCCTTCCTCGAGTTGCGAAACATCCTTTTGCAAGGATGATTGAAGTATCACCACTAAAAGAGATGAGGCCCTACGGTGAAGACATCATTAACTGCAGGACCAGAACTAACCGCATCTGATCGCTGTGATCGTTGTGGAGCTCAAGGTTATGTTCGTGTCACACTTTCAAGTGGTGGAACATTAATCTTTTGTGGACACCATGCCAAAAAGCATGAAGAACAATTAAAACTTATTGCCACCGAATATGTTGATGAAACAGATCGACTTGGAGCAACTAACTAATTAGTTAGTCCAAATAGTCGCGTAGCACTTGGGAACGCGATGGGTGTCTCAACTTAGACATAGTCTTTGATTCAATTTGTCTAATTCGTTCGCGAGTTACACCATAAACTTGACCAATTTCATCAAGAGTTTTTGGCTGACCATCTGTTAATCCAAAGCGCATACGAACAACACCACGTTCACGCTCACTCAATGTGTCAAGAACGCTATCTAGTTGTTCTTGTAGAAGGGTGAAAGAAACTGCATCACTTGGAACGATTGCTTCTGAATCTTCAATCAAATCACCAAATTCAGAATCACCGTCTTCACCAAGAGGTGTGTGTAATGAAATTGGTTCACGACCATATTTTTGAACTTCCACAACCTTGTCAGGAGTCATGTCAAGCTCTCTAGCTAATTCTTCAGGGGTTGGTTCGCGTCCTAGATCTTGAAGCATCTGTCTTTGAACACGAGCAAGTTTGTTAATAACTTCAACCATGTGAACTGGAATACGAATAGTTCTGGCTTGATCAGCCATAGCTCTGGTGATGGCTTGTCTAATCCACCATGTTGCGTAAGTGGAGAATTTGTAACCTTTGGTGTAATCAAATTTTTCAACCGCACGAATAAGTCCAAGGTTTCCTTCTTGAATCAAATCCAAGAACAACATGCCTCGACCGGTGTAGCGCTTTGCTAAGGACACAACAAGTCGAAGGTTTGCTTCTAGAAGATGATTTTTTGCTCTTTGTCCATCTTCAGCAATCCATTCCAAATCTTTTCTAAGTTTTCTATCCTTAATTCCACCGGCAGCAATTTTTTCTTCGGCAAATAAGCCGGCTTCAATTCTTTTTGCTAATTCAACTTCCTGTTCAGCGTTAAGAAGAGCTACTTTTCCAATTTGCTTCAAATAATCCTTAACCGGATCTGCAGTTGCTCCAGCTACGGTAACTTTTTGAGTAGGTTCATCAGCATCATCGGTGTCAGAAATTATGAATGCTTCGGATTCGTCAACTGTTGCGCTAGTTTTTGTGTTCTCTTCATCAGATTCTTCAGCTTCTTCAACTTCAGCAATTTCTTCACTTAACTCAGCCAAGCTTTCTTTCTCTAATTCGGCAATTGCTTCTAATTCAGCTGGATCTACTTCTTCAACATCATCAACTGGAACTAATTCACCATCAACCATAATGACTTTGGCAAAACCTTTGTCACCTTTTACTTTTGGTGCTGGTGCTGCTTTGCCACCTTTAACAGGCTTTACTGGCGCTACTGGTTTGGCAGCTTTAACAGGCTTTAGCGGTTTAACTGGTTTTGCGACTTTAGTTGGCTTTGCTACTTTTAATGGCTTTGATACTACTTTTTTGGCTTTTGGTTTATTTGAAGATGATTTACTGGCAGACTTTTTTGCAACAGGTTTTTTGGGTGCAGGTTTAGCAACTTTTTTCTTGGCAGCAGGCTTAGCAGCTGGCTTCTTAGGGGTTGGCTTAGCAACAACTTTTTTCGCCGCAGGTTTAGCTGCAGGTTTCTTAGGAGCAGATTTTGCAGCAGGTTTAGCTGCAGGTTTCTTAGGTGCAGATTTTGCAGCAGGTTTAGCACTTGGTTTAGCGACAACTTTTTTCGCAGCAGGTTTAACTGCAGATTTAGCAACTGTTTTCTTGGCAGCAGGTTTACTTAAGATTTTTCCAAACAGTGCCACGAAGACAACCTTTCAAAGTGATGACGCGCTTAAGGGCCTGTCAAATTGACCGGCCCGATTTCCTATTCTGTCACGACTTCATCAATTCCGCCTGCTTTGGGTCAACGGCTCAGCGTGTAAGCACTCCCTGGGCTTCATGAGAGATCAAGGTAAAAGTGGTGGATTGGGTCAAAGATT
>SXYE01000025.1 GCA_005789325.1 Actinomycetota bacterium | reverse complement strand
TATTAATAGGTTTATCAATGTTGCTTCTTTACGTCGATGTTGTTAACCCAATTCGACTTGGGGGATAGGATTAAGTTATGACCGCAATTAACTTGGGAATACCTGAAGGGCCACCTCCAGTATTGGCACCAAGACGAAAAACTCGCAAAATAACTTTGAAACATCATTCCCACCCATTAGAAATTGGGGGTGATGCACCGGTATCTGTTCAATCAATGTGCACAACTTTAACTGCAGATGTGAATGCAACTTTGCAACAAATAGCTGAATTAACAGCTTCAGGTTGTCAAGCAGTAAGAGTTGCTGTTCCTAGTCAAGATGACGCAGATGCATTGTCCGCAATTGCTAAAAAATCTTCAATTCCTGTCATTGCCGATATTCATTTTCAACCAAAATATGTTTTTGCTGCAATTGATGCAGGATGCGCAGGAGTTAGAGTTAATCCAGGGAACATAAAACAATTTGATGATCGCGTTGGAGAAATTGCAAAAGCTGCAAAAGATGCAGGTATTCCAATTAGAATCGGTGTTAATGCTGGTTCGTTAGATAAAAGATTGTTGGAAAAATACGGTAAAGCAACTCCTGATGCCTTAGTGGAATCAGCACTTTGGGAAGCTTCATTGTTTGAAGAACATGATTTTCGTGATATCAAAATTTCTGTTAAGCACAATGACCCAGTTGTGATGGTAGCTGCTTATACAAAACTTGCTGCTGCATGTGATTACCCATTACACCTTGGTGTTACTGAAGCAGGACCTGCATTTCAAGGAACAATAAAATCAGCTACAGCATTTGGTGCACTGTTAAGTAAAGGAATTGGTGACACAATTCGAGTTTCGCTATCCGCACCTCCTGTCGAAGAAGTAAAAGTTGGAATTGCAATTTTAGAAGCACTCAACTTAAAGAAACGCGGCTTTGAGATTATTTCTTGTCCATCTTGTGGTCGTGCCCAGGTTGATGTTTACACACTGGCTGAACAAGTAACTGCAGCTTTGCAAGGATTTAAAGTTCCGATGCGAGTAGCAGTTATGGGTTGTGTTGTAAATGGTCCAGGTGAAGCACGCGAAGCAGATTTAGGTGTGGCATCAGGAAATGGTAAAGGCCAAATATTTGTTAAAGGCGAAGTAATCAAAACAGTTCCTGAATCTGAAATTGTCCAAGTACTAATTGAAGAGGCAACGCGAATCGCTAAAGAGATGGGCGAAAGTGTGGCCGGTGAACCTACGGTATTGGTCAAGTAATAAAAATGTGCGACCAATGCTTCGCACGGATATTGACCAAGTAAGAAGTATTGCTTTAAAAGATCCTGTAAGTAACTGTTTTTTCCTTAGCAAATTAGAAGACTTACAACACAATTTGTGGTCAACGCAAAACGAAATAAGTGTATTTGAGAATAACTCTGTGATAGAATCTGCTCTTTATAACGGAGCAAATATTGTTCCACTGGAAACTAGCGCTGATTCTCGAGTTGCTTTTGCCCAATATTTGCTTGATTCACCAAGAAGAGCATCATCTATTGTTGGAGATAGGCAAGAAGTTTTAGATTTGTGGAATTTGATAAAACCTTTTTGGCATAAGCCCAGAGAAATAAGAGAAAATCAACCTCTACTAGTAATTGATGATGCTCCACTATTAGCACCAGATCCACTAGTTAAACCTGCTGTGATTAGAGATTTAGATTTGTTATTGCCGGCATGTGTCTCGATGTTTACTGAAGAAGTAGGTGTTTCACCAGTTTTGGGAAGTAGTGAACAAATCTATCGAGCAAGAATTGCGGAAGTTATTCAACAAAGAAAAATGTTTGCCAGAATCGATCAATCTCAAGTTACATTTAAGGCAGAGATTGGGGTTTCGACCCAACAGGTTTGCCAAGTTCAAGGAGTTTGGGTGCCCCCACAACTTAGGGGGAGAAATTACGGGAAAGCAGGAATGGCTGCTGTGGTTGATTTAACTCGCAAAAATTTTGCTCCACGGGTGAGCTTGTATGTGAATGATTACAACGAGAGAGCACGCGCAGTTTATAAATCAGTGGGTTTTCAAGAACACTCCACATTTGCAACGGTTCTCTTCTAATTTATAAATAAGAAGTAGGCTGTTTCCATGTTGCTTCGAATGTCTACATATTTCTTGCGCACCCTCAGAGAAGATCCTGCTGATGCTGTTGTGCCAAGTGACAAATTATTGACTCGAGGCGGATATGTAAGAAGAGTTGCTCCAGGAATTTTTAGTTGGCTACCTTTGGGCTATTTAACCTATAGAAAAGTTGAAGAAATAGTTAGAGAAGAAATGGATTTAGCTGGGTTTCAAGAAGTTCATTTCCCTGCACTATTACCAATAGAGCCATACGAAGCAACTAATCGTTGGACTGAATATGGACCTAATTTATTTAGACTAAAAGATAGACGCGGTGTGGACTATTTACTTGGTCCAACCCATGAAGAAATGTTTACTTTGATGGTGAAAGATCTTTACAGTTCCTATAAAGATTTACCTTTAGTTATTTATCAAATTCAAACAAAATATCGTGATGAAGCTCGACCAAGGGCTGGAATTCTTCGAGGTAGAGAGTTTGTCATGAAAGATGCCTATTCTTTTGATATTGATCAAGATAGTTTAGAGATTTCATATCAAAAGCATCGCGATGCTTATATTAAAACTTTTAAAAGATTGGGATTAGATTACGTAATTGTCTCAGCAATGTCAGGAGCTATGGGTGGTTCTAAGAGTGAAGAATTTTTAGCTCCATGTGAGTTTGGAGAAGACACTTACGTTAAATGTCAAGCTTGTGATTAT
>SXYE01000024.1 GCA_005789325.1 Actinomycetota bacterium | reverse complement strand
TGAATCTGACTAAAGCCAAGTTCTACTGGGGTTTCGCGACCAAATATTTCTACGAGACCAGTAACTTTCTGTGAATCGATATTGATTTCAGAAACTGTTGCTTGCAATGTGGCAAATGGACCATCAACAACTGTGACAGAATCGCCAACTGCAAAATCAAGAACTTGCACTTCACGCACAGTTGTGGTTTGACCAGTTGTGGCAGAGACAATTCTTTTTTCAATTCTTGGAGCAAGTATTGCAACAACTTCTTCAAGTTTTAATGGTGATGGGGTGTGAGCATGACCAACAAATCCTGTAACACCTGGAGTGTGTCTAACTACGCCCCATGATTCATCAGTTAATTCCATGCGTACTAAAACATAACCTGGAAATTTGTTTCTTTTAATCTGTTTTCTAGTTCCAGCTTTGATTTCAGTAATTTCTTCAATTGGAACTTCCACTTGGAAAATGTAATCTTCCATGTTTAAAGATTGAATACGGTTTTCTAAGTTTGTTTTAACTCTATTTTCTAATCCAGCATATGAATGGATCACAAACCAATCACCGGCTTGAAGTCTTAATGAGTCAGCAAATGCAACTACTGGGTCAACTTCTTCTGCTGGAGTTTCTTCAACTTCTTCAACAACAGCTTCTTCAACTTTTACTTCTTCAACTGGTTGTTCGAAGTTAGGAGAATCATTAACAATTGGGTCAATAACTTCTGGTGTCTCAACTGTGGAATCAGAAAACATGTCGGCAACAGCAACAGATGCATTGTCTGGTGTTGTTGCAGGTTTTACATCTTCAACGTGCGAGAAGGGAGATTCAGTCACTGTTTTTCCTTTTTCCTAGTTTCCAAAAATTCTTAAAGTTATTTGGGTGAAACCAAAATCAAGTGCAGCAATTATTAATGCCACGATTACTACGAAAACTAAAACAATTATTGTGTAATTAATTAGTTGGCGCTGAGTTGGCCAAACTACTTTCTTTAATTCAGAAATAACATCGCGAACAAAAGCACGAGCTCTTACAAAAGGATTTTGACGTGCGCCATCCAAAGTTGCGTTAGCAATTTTGTCAGTCATACTTCGTCCTTTTTCTTTTTGTTTTGAGATTCTTTTTTGCAGGGGCGACAGGATTTGAACCTGCAACCACCGGTTTTGGAGACCGGTACGCTACCAGTTGCGCCACACCCCTAAGCGCACCAAAAGCTGCCGATCACGCTTTAAAGATGGGCATTGCTCGAACAGCGTCTTCACGCCTGAACGAGTTTACGCCGACACAGTATTTATGGGTCCTAGTGGGTGAAGTCTCGAGGAGAAGTGCCTGACAACATTGGGTTTATGGGCAAAGAAATCTCCGATCGCGTTTTGGCCATTGCAGAGTCTGCAACCTTGGCTGTTGATGCAAAAGCCAAAGCCTTAAAAGCTGCAGGTCGTCCTGTTATTGGTTTTGGTGCTGGCGAACCTGATTTTCCCACACCTGCTCACATTGTTACTGCTGCACAAAATGCAGCGAATGAAGTTGTTAATCATCGTTATTCACCAACCCCAGGTTTAGCACCCCTTAGAGAAGCAATTGCAAAAGCAGCAACTAGAGATGATGGTTATGAAATAACTGCAGACCAAGTTGTTGTCACAAATGGTGGTAAGCAAGCAATCTTTAACACCATGGCTACTTTAATTAATCCCGGTGATGAAGTTTTACTACAAGCACCTTATTGGGTTACTTATCCTGAAGTTGTACAAATTTTTGGCGGAAAACCAGTAGTAATTGATTCAGATGAAACCACAAATTACAAGATAAGTGTTGACCAACTTGATAAAGCCTTTACTAACAAAACCAAACTTCTAATCTTTTCCTCTCCCTCAAATCCAACTGGAACTGTTTACACACCCGAAGAAGTAAAAGCCATTGGACAATGGGCAGTTTCTAAAAACATTTGGGTTATGACAGATGAAATCTATTTACATTTAATTTATGCAGGTTCAAAGTTTTCTTCTATGCCCGGACTTGTTCCTGAATTAAGAGATAAGTGTGTGATTGTTAATGGTGTTGCTAAAACTTATGCCATGACAGGTTGGCGCGTGGGTTGGACAATTGGCCCCAAGGAATTCACAAAAGCTTCCATTAATTTGCAATCTCATATGACAAGTAACGTAAATAACATTGCGCAACAAGCAACCATTGCAGCATTGAATGGCTCCCAAGATGTGCTTAAACCAATGTTGGAAGCTTTTAGTAAGCGTCGAGAAACAATTGTAAAAATGCTCAATGAAATAAAAGGTGTAATTTGTCCACAACCTGGAGGCGCGTTTTATGTCTATCCTTCAGTCAAAGGATTAATTGGAAAAACAGTCAATGGTAAAACAATCAATTCATCTCTTGATCTAGCAAATATTGCCCTTGAAGAAGTTGATGTTGCCCTGGTTCCGGGTGAAGCTTTTGGAACTCCTGGATATGTCCGAATGAGCTATGCCTTAAGTGACAAGGATCTTGTTGAAGGTGTAACTAGATTACAAAAATTATTAGCTTAAATTAGTTAAGATTTTTGGTTCAATATTTAACTCAATTCCAAATTTTTGTTTAACTCCAGATTTAATTCGATTTGATAATTCAATTACGTCTTCTGCCGTGGCATTTCCAGAATTAGAAATAGCTAAAGTGTGCTTACTTGAAATTATTGCTCCACCATGTCTAAACCCTTTTTCAAAACCTGACTGCTCAATAAGCCAGGCAGCACTTGTTTTAACTTTTCCTGATTCATGTTCATACATTGGAGCGTTCGTTGGAACAACTTCTTTACTCATGACTGGGTTTATAAAAAATGATCCAACACTAAAGGTGTCATGATCATTTGGATTCAAAACCATGCCCTTTGATTTCCTGATTTCAATTATCACTTTTCTTAGTTCCTTAATAGGAACTGATTCTCCTGGATTAATTCCTAATGATTCTGCAACTTGTGGGTAGTTTGTTATATTTGAATTCTTTTCTCTTTTTAACTTAAATGTGACATTTTCAATAATGAATCTTGAACTTAGATCTTTTAGCATTGAATATCTGTAGCCAAATTTTAATTCTTCATTGTTTAGAATTCTTGATTTGCCAGTTGAGCCATCAACTATTTGCAGAGATTTAATCGAAGTTTTAACTTCACTTCCATAAGCTCCAATATTTTGAATTGGTGAAGCGCCCACTGTTCCAGGAATTCCTGAAAGAGTTTCAACTCCAGCTAATCCTTGATCGACAGCATCTGCAACAAAGTCATCCCAATTCATTCCAGCCCCGGCAGTTATTTCCACAAAGTCGCCATCAGTTTTTGTGGATGAATTTACTAATTGCATATAAGCAATTGGGGTTTTAATTTCGTGATCTGGTGCAACAATGTTGCTTCCCCCACCCAGCACAAAGAATTCTTGATTTCCGTATTCATGAACAAATTCTTGAATATCTGATGGACTTTGAATTTCACAAACATTTAGAGCTAATCCACCAACTCTTAAAGAGGTGTGGTCTGAGAGTTTGAAATTCTTGAGTTTTCTCATATTGCTTATGTTAATTCAACAACTATCTTCTAGGACTTAGTATTTGTGTTTTACCTCTGTAGTTTTGCAAGATTCGGTCATAAGTTTTCTTTGACTCTTTTTCTCTATATTCAATATCAGAATCGTGGTATCCGTGATGTCTTTTTTGCTCCACGGCTAGATCTTTACTAAAAGCTACTAATTTATGACCTTTGCTTCTTAATTCCAGAGACCATTCAAGATCTGCATTTCGATAAAACTTGGCTTTTGAATTAGCAGGAATTTCTTGGGCTATTTTTGTTTTGATTACAAATAAGTAACCCAACAAAATATCTACTTCTCCATCTCCCTTGTCTTCAACACTTCTCCATTGATCATCAAGATTTACTAAGGATCCTCTCCAACCTGCGGCAACAGTGTCACCTTTAATCTGATCCATTAACGGCGTGATTGCATCTGCACTCATAATGGAACTTAAATCCATCACCACGCTGAATTCGGCAGGATTTAATTCGATTAATTTGTTAATGGAATTTGCCCAACCGGCTTGTTCTAAAGTTTGAGAGATGTGAACTACTGCTAAATTTTCATTTGACTTTTGGGTATCTGCCAAGTAATTTCCCACTGAATCTTTATTGCCTAGATCAAGTGCCAATATGGAAGCATCTTTTGGCATAAATTTAAGTAACGCCTCAAGGCATTCCTTAGTGTCAGCTAACCAGCCATCAACTAATAAACAGATAGTGATTCTTTTACTTAACTGATTTGAATCAAATTTAATACTTGCTAAATTTTCAAAAATCTCAAATGGAGGTTTTTCAAGTAATTCATATCCATCAGGTTTATCTTTTATAACAAAACCTAGTTCAGCAATCTTGTCGCGTAATTGATCTGAAAGTGCAAAATCTTTAGTAGCCCTAGCTTGAATTCTTTGCTCGGCTAAATCTGTGACTTCTTTAGGTATGGTCATAATTTAAGCAAGTTGAGCAATTATTAAAGATCTACCTAATACTTTTGTGCCATTACAACGTGCTTCTACTGCAATCTTGACTAAATTATCAGCCATTTTTTCTTCAATTTTTGCACCAAATTCTACATAGGTTCCTTTACCATCATTTGGCACAACTACCGGAGC
>SXYE01000023.1 GCA_005789325.1 Actinomycetota bacterium | reverse complement strand
GTTATTTTGGTACTAAATTATTTAAACAAGTTAAACTACCTCAATTTGGTTGATAAAGCACTTGTTGTGGTTTTGATTTCAATTGCCTTTAGTCGCGTCTTCTCCCCACAATTTTGGGTTTGGGTTGGTGGGTTAGCTGCTTTGGCCTTAATCAACAAGGAAACAAAGTTAAAGAATGTTATTTTTTTACTTTCAATTTCAGCGTTTTTAACCCAACTGCTTTATCCAGGTCAATACGTGGCACTTTTATCAGGTGAATTTTTTGCCACCATGCTGCAATTAACCAGAGTGGTGTTATTTGTTTGGGCACTGGTCTTGGGTACAACGTTGTTACTAAAACCAACTCGTGGCAAAGTTAATCAATATGAGTAAAACCCTTGTCATCACAAATGATTTCCCGCCTAGACCAGGTGGAATTCAAACTTTTGTTCATGGACTAATTGCTGGTCTTGATCCGAAAGATGTTGTGGTTTTGAGTTCAAAGTTCAAAGGTTGGCAAGAATTTGATGCCCAACAACTTTATCCAGTTTTTAGACATGACACCGAAATGCTATTACCAACCAAAGCCGTTGGTGATCACGCCTTAAAGCTCATAAAAGAACACAATTGTGAATCTGTTTTATTTGGAGCTTCTTCACCCTTGGGATTA
Organism: Actinomycetota bacterium; assembly: GCA_005789325.1. GTDB lineage: Bacteria > Actinomycetota > Actinomycetes > S36-B12 > UBA5976 > ATZT02. Next base: position 6,198 of record SXYE01000023.1, on the reverse strand, counting down.
CTTTCAACACGATTGAAAAATAATGGAATTAAAAAAACAGTTGCCCTTACTCATGGTCATGAAGTTGGGTGGGCTTTTACCCCAGGATTAAAGCAAACTTTTCAAAAAATTGTTAAAGATGTGGATAAATTGACATATTTAACAAAATTCACTTATGACAAAATTGCGGAAGCAATAAGTACCGAAGATTTAGCAAAGTTTGAGCAGTTAACACCTGGAGTTGATGTTGATTTATTTAGTCCAGAAAATGTGACTAATGGACAAGCAAGAAGTGTGCGAGACAGATTTAAATTAGGTGATCGACCAGTTGTGGTTTGTGTTTCCAGATTGATGCCTAGAAAAGGTCAAGACACCTTAATTGAGATTTGGCCCGAAGTATTAAAAAAAGTTCCCGATGCCCATTTATTAATTGTAGGTGGCGGATCATATAAACAATATTTACACAAAAAAATGTATGACAACGAAGTTTTTCAATCAGTAACAATCACAGGCTCTGTTGCCTGGAATGAACTACCAGGCTTTTATGCAGCAGGAAATGTTTTTGCCATGCCGGTTCGAACTCGTAATTTTGGATTTGATGTGGAAGGTTTAGGAATTGTTTACCTAGAAGCATCTGCAACAGGATTGCCTGTTGTTGCGGGTAACTCAGGTGGAGCACCTGATGCAGTTATTGAAGGTATCACTGGTTTTGTTATGGATGCAAAAAAAGAAACTTTGTTGGCAGAAAAAATAGTTGAGTTATTACAAAACAAGGAACTCAGTATGCGCTTAGGTAAACAAGGCCGATCTTGGATTGAAAAGCAATGGCAATGGCCAAGTCGTCATCTACAACTAAAAAATCTCTTAGCCACTGACGTGTCTTAAAGGTGGCACTAGTCCTGAATTAGCAAGGACTTGAAAAGCTTTAATTTCTTGCTTTTCTAGTATTTGTGGTTGCTCTAAAAGAAAAGTCACCACACAATCGTGACAAGAGATATCTTTCATCACGCATGAATTGCAATCGATTTTTATATTTTTCATACCCTTTAGATTAGTTATGAGCTCTGACATTTTCTGAGAAATTTGCCCAAGAATTCAAAACATGAAGACTTGCCCCAGATTCAACACTTCCCTTAGCTCTAGCAAAAGCTAATTGCATCTGGGTGAAGAAATCTCCCCTCATGTTTTCATAAGCCACAATTGAGGCAGCAGCGTTAACACAAATCGCATCTTGAATTGGTCCTGCTCCATTGGCAGAAAGCGCATTTCGAATCAATGATGCATTGTGTTTGGCATCGCCTCCAGCAAGTTTTTCAACTCCTGCTCTAGTGATTCCTAAATCTTGGGCATCAAATTCAAATTCCAAAACTTGACCAGATCTGACATCCCAAATTTGAGTTGGGCCACCTATGGATATTTCATCAAGCCCATCTTTTCCGCGAACAACGAATGCAGATGTTTTTCTATTGGCAAGAACTTGAGCAATTATTGGTGCCATTTTTAAGTTTGCAACTCCTACAACTTGAGCTTTTGGTTGAGCAGGATTTGCCAATGGTCCCAAAATATTAAAAACAGTTGGTATCCCTAATTCTTTTCTAACAGGTCCAACATGTTTCATTGCTGGATGAAAAGTTGGAGCAAAGCAAAAAGTGATGCCACACTTTATAAAGCTTTCCTTTACTTGCTCTGGACTCATGTTGGTTGCAACACCTAGGGCTTCTAAGACATCTGCTGATCCAGATTTGGAAGATGCTGCACGATTACCGTGTTTAACAACAGGAATGCCACAACCTGCCACTACCAATGCAGCTGCAGTTGAAATATTTACTGTTCCTAAAGAATCTCCACCAGTTCCACAGGTATCAACTGCGTCATTTCCAATATCAAGTTTGACCGAGTGTTCCAACATGATTTCCACAAAAGCAGTAATCTCAGTGGCAGTTTCGCCTTTTTCTTTTAAGCCAAGAAGTAATTCTTTTATTTCTTCATTGCTGGCATTTCCATCCATCACAGTGTTCATCGCCCATTTAGCTTGGGCAGGACTTAAATCTATTTTATTTTTTAATGCCGAAAAGATTTCCGACCAGGAAATCAACTGATTCATTTTGCTTGAAGAGCTGTATTGTCAGTGCGACGCAACAATGTTGTTGCCACATCAATTAAAACCACTGGATCAATAGGCATTGGCACAACGCCTTCTGCTTTTGACCAGGTTGCCAACCATGCATCTTGTGGTCTTTGAATCAAAACAATGATTGGTGGGCAATTAAAGACTTCATCTTTGGCATTGCGAGCAATTCCCATGCCACCTGCTGGTGCTGCTTCGCCATCTAATATGGCTAAATCAATTTTTCCTGATTTGAGTTCTTTTTTTGCAATTGGTTCTGTTGCTACTTGCACGAACTCAATTTTGGCTAAATCTTTTGCAGGCCTTCTGCCCAATCCAGTCATGACTGCATCACGAATGCGACGATCGTCTGAATAAACCAGGACTCTAAGTTCGTGCGCTTGTGAATTTATATCGGTCACGAATGTCACATTAGTCATATGTAGCGCGCCCATGCACATTTCCCCTATCAATACAGTGACACAATGGTTGATATGTCCACAGCCACGCTTTCGAATCAAAGAGTCAATCGCCCCAACATGGTGGCCGTTGGCACCATCGTTTGGCTAGCCAGTGAGTTGATGTTTTTTGCTGCATTGTTTGCAATGTATTTCACTTTGAGAGCAGTAAATCCTGAAGTTTGGAAAATTGAAACTGAAGTTTTGAATATCCCTTTTTCTGCTGCTAACACCACAATTCTGGTTCTAAGTTCTGTGACTGCTCAATTAGGAGTTTTTGCAGCTGAACGAGGAGATAAAGATCGCTTAAGGTTTTGGTTCATAATCACTTTCTTAATGGGTGCTGTTTTCGTTGGTGGCCAAGCATTTGAGTACGCAGAGTTAGTTCATGAAGGCTTGACTCTGTCTTCTTCCGCATTTGGCTCAGTCTTTTATTTAACAACAGGTTTCCACGCCCTACATGTGACCGGTGGATTAGTTGCTTTTCTTTTTGTTTTGGCTAGAAGCTATGTCAGACCAAAAATGACTCACGGGTTAGCAACCTCAGCAGTTGTTACTTCCTACTACTGGCACTTTGTCGACGTGGTTTGGATTGGTTTATTTGCAACTATTTATTTGGTGAAATAGGAAAACAAATTGGGAAAATTAGCAAAATTTAGACGCAATAGATTTGCTTCAGTGTTTGTTTTATTTTTTGCCCTTGGATTAGTTTCAATTGGTTTTACTGGAGTTAATAACTTAGTAACACCAGCTGTAGCAAAAATTGGTAATGAAGCAACTCTGGTTGATAAAGGTTCAGCACTTTTTGCTGAAGGTTGTTCTTCATGTCATGGCCTTAATGGTCAAGGAACAAGTGATGGTCCAACTTTGGCAGGTGTAGGTGCAGCTTCTGTTCACTTCCAAGTTTCAAGTGGGCGTATGCCAATGGCAGCACCAGGTGCACAAGTGGAACGAAAGAAACCAAGTTATAACGAAGAAGAAACTCTTGCCTTAGCTGCTTATGTTGCAACATTTGGTCCAGGACCTGCAATTCCAAGTGAAGAAGAAGTCAACATGTGGATTAATGCCAGTGTGGCTGAAGGTGGAGAACTTTATAGAACAAACTGTGCCCAGTGCCATAACTTTGCCGGATCTGGTGGAGCACTAACTAATGGTAAATACGCCCCAAGTTTAAAAGAAGCTACACCTTTACAAATTTATGAAGCAATGATCACCGGACCACAATCAATGCCAATATTTAGTGACAAGACTTTAACTCCTGAATCAAAAGCAGCAATTATTCGATACATCCAAGAATTAAATAAATCAGAAAATCCAGGTGGTCTTGCTTTAGGAAGACTAGGACCAGTTACTGAAGGTTTATTTTTGTGGACTGTTGGATTAGGTGCACTCATTGTTGTGGCGGTTTGGATTGGAGCAAGGGTTAGATGACAAATAATTTTGATATCAATAACACTTTTGATCCAGATAAAGAAAATCAAGCACCAAAGGTTTCCAAAGAAGTTGCCACAAAACTTCCCACCCCAGCAAAAGGTGTTGATCACTACTTAAGAAGAACTGATACTGATCCAAGAGCAGCTAAAAGAGCTGAAAGACAAGTTGCTGCTTTGTTTGGTTCCTCATCGTTGTTTACTCTAATTTTCTTGGTGTCTTTTGTAGCAATTCCTAGAGAATTAAAGATTTCAGTTCCTTTCATTGGAATTACAAGTGCTCAGAATCTAGTTTTAGGTGTTTCATTTGGTTTAGCAATTTTGTTAATCGGAATTGGGGCCATTCACTGGGCTAAGAAACTGATGCCTGATGTGGAAATGGTTCAAGAACGTAAAGAGATGAAACCTGCAGATGCTGTTCAAGAAGAAGCACTAGATGCATTCAGAGTTGGTGCCACAGAGTCTGGTGTGGGCTCAAGAAAACTAATCAGAAGAACATTACTGGGCGCTCTTGCCATGTTTCCACTTCCATTTGTGGTGATGCTTCGAGATTTAGGACCTGCCCCAAAGGGTGAATTAAGTAAAACTGTTTGGAAAGAAGATTTACACATCGTCACCGACATCACTTACGCAAAAATTAGACCTGAAGATATCCCGGTAGGAAATCTAATTTCTGCGATGCCTGAAAATATCCTGGAAATTCAAGAAGAAGATCACAACTTGAACGAACGAGGCAAAGCTGCCATTTTGTTAGTCAGAATGCGCCCAGAAGACATAAAAAGCCAACAAGGACCCGATTGGGACTACCAAGGCATCCTTGCTTTCTCGAAAATTTGCACTCACGCTGGCTGTCCGATTGCGCTTTATGAACAAAGGAGCCATCATTTATTGTGTCCGTGTCATCAATCGACTTTTGATTTAGCTGACTCAGGCGAACCGATCTTTGGACCTGGAGCAAGAAGATTGCCTCAGTTAGCAATAACAGTAGATGCCGAAGGCTACTTAGTTGCTCGCCAAGGATTTCAAGAACCAGTTGGACCTAGTTTCTGGGAGCGTGGAGCATGAGTAACACAACAACAGGAAAGAAAACTCCTGCTGCGTATAACTACGTAGATAGCAGAGTTGGATTTTCAGCTGCACTGAAACGAAACTTAAGAAAAGTTTTCCCTGACCACTGGTCATTCATGTTAGGTGAAATTGCACTTTATTCATTTGTAATTCTTCTTCTTACCGGAGTATTTCTAACTTTTTGGTACAAACCATCAATGCTTGAAGTTATTTACAACGGTTCTTATGTTCCACTTAAAGGTATTCCTATGACTGAAGCTTATGCTTCAACTCTAGAAATTTCATTTGATGTTCGTGGTGGAATGCTTATTAGACAAATTCATCACTGGGCAGCTTTGTTCTTTATTGCTGCAATGGTTGTTCACTTACTAAGAGTTTTCTTCACCGGTGCATATAGGAAGCCACGTGAATTTAACTGGTTACTAGGACTTGGTTTATTAACTTTAGGTTTACTAGCAGGTTTCACAGGCTACTCACTACCAGATGATTTGCTTTCAGGAATTGGATTAAAAATTGCTGCAAGTATTGTGCAGGCAATTCCAGTAATTGGTACTTGGGCTTTATTCTTCTTATTTGGTGGAGAATTTCCTGGCACTGATGTAATTTCAAGACTCTACACAATTCACATTTTGTTAGTGCCAGGAATTATTTTGGCATTAGTTACGGCACATTTGCTTTTAGTTTGGACCCAAAAACACACTCAATATCCAGGTCCAGGAAGAACTGAAAAAAATGTTGTGGGCTATCCCCTACTTCCTGTTTACACAGCTAAAGCTGGTGGATTCTTCTTTATAGTTTTTGGTGTCACAACATTAATGGGAGCACTAGTAACAATTAATCCAATTTGGTTGTATGGACCATTTACTCCAGATCAAGTAACAGCAGGTTCTCAACCTGATTGGTATATCGGTTTTCTTGAAGGTTCAATGCGGGTAATGCCTGCAATTGAATTCACACTGTTTAATACTTGGACGCTATCTCCAAATATTTTAATTCCAGCTGTTGTTCTTCCAGGAATCATGTTTACTTTGATGGGTGCGTATCCATTTATTGAAAGCTGGATCACCGGAGATAAAAGAGAACACAACTTATTAGATCGCCCAAGAAATGCCCCTACAAGAACAGCTCTTGGCACCATGTCTCTTTCTTTCTACAT
>SXYE01000022.1 GCA_005789325.1 Actinomycetota bacterium | reverse complement strand
TTGATCTAAATATGGGTTGTCCTGTTCCAAAGGTTACAAAAAAAGGGGGAGGAGCAGCTCTACCTTGGAAGCAAGATCTATTTAAATCAATCTTAGAAAGTGCTGTAAATACTGCAAATGAAGTCGCTACAGCACTAGGTGTTAAACCAGTTCCAGTAACTGTGAAAATGCGCATGGGAATTGATGATGATCATTTAACTTACTTAGAGGCGGGCAGAGCAGCAGCTAATGCTGGAGTCGCGTGGGTTGCGTTACATGCAAGAACAGCAGAACAAATGTATTCCGGAAAAGCAAGATGGGATGCCATCAAGAATTTAGTAGAAGAGTTGAAAGATTTAAATGTTCCAGTTTTAGGAAATGGCGATATTTGGTCAGCCCAAGATGCGTTAGACATGGTTAAGCAAACAGGATGTGCAGGAGTAGTGGTAGGTCGAGGTTGTTTAGGTAGACCATGGTTATTTGGTCAACTTGCAGCAGCGTTTGCAGAAAACGAAATTCTAAAAGATCCAGGTTTAGATGTAGTGGCACAAATAATTAAACGCCACGCAGTTTTGTTATGCGAACTTTATGGTGAGTACAAGGGAATTAGAGACATCAGAAAACACATGGCTTGGTATCTAAAAGGATTTTCAGTAGGCAATCAATTGAGAACTTCTTTAGCAATGGTTGAAAGTTTAGAAAATCTTGATTTTCTACTTTCCAAGTTAGATACAAATCAAGCTTTTCCAGAAATTATTGTCGATAAACCAAGAGGAAGAGTCGGATCTCAAAAGAAAGTATCTCTGCCACATAATTGGCTTAATAGTAGAAGTATTGAAAAAAATGAAGTTAAAGATTTGCGTGAAGCAGAATTATCAGTTAGTGGCGGTTAAGTGCTTAAATTAATTAGGTTTTCATACAGTTTAATAAAGTGGGTTATCACCATAACTGTTATTGCTGTTTTAGTTTTTGTGGGTTATAACGCATATGGTGTTTGGAGTAGTTCAAAACTTGACCAAAGAGACAAAACAGATGCAATTATTGTTTTAGGTGCAGCACAATTTGATGGCCAACCTTCGCCGGTCTTTAGTAACAGACTTGATCATGCAGTAACTCTTTTTAATGAAGAAGTTTCTCCAATTGTGATAACAGTGGGAGGAAAACAATCTGGAGATAGATTCACAGAAGCTGAAGCGGGTTTAAATTACTTAAACAAAAATATTAAAAAAAGTAATATCAAAGCTATTACTGATGGAAAAGATACCTTGGAAAGTTTTCAACTAATCAGAAATGAATTTCCTGACTTAAAAACCGTAACCCTGATTAGCGATCCAGCGCATCTGTGGAGAAGTAAGTTGATGGCAGAAAATCTAGGTTTTGAAGCAAAAATTTCTGGGACCCAAGATGGCCCAGGAAGTTTGTTAAGTAATTCTTATTTCGTGAGAGAAGTCGCATCAACTTTGAGATATGAATTCAAGAGCCATTTCTCAAGTCAGTGGTCATTACTAAGATCGATTGTGTTATGACATTTCAAGATGATCAACTTTCTCCTGGGTATAACCAATTTGATGAACAAAGATTTGTAGAAGAGCCACCTAAGCGACATGGACGAAGAGCCTTTGCCAGAGATAAGGCTCGCGTATTACATTCGGCAGGTTTAAGAAGACTTTCGGCGAAAACTCAAGTTATGTCAGCAGGTGCTGATGACTTTCCACGCACACGACTAACTCACACTTTAGAAGTTGCACAAATTGGGAGAGAGTTAGGTGAAGCACTAGGTTGCGATCCTGATTTAGTAGAGACCGCTTGTTTGGTGCACGATATTGGTCATCCACCTTTTGGCCATAACGGAGAAGAAGCCCTACATCAAGCTGCCTTAGATATTGGTGGTTTTGAAGGTAATGCTCAAACTTTTAGATTGCTAACCAGACTTGAATCAAAAACTATTCGAGACAACAGATCTATTGGGCTTAATTTAACTAGAGCAACTCTTGATGCCGCAACTAAATATCCATGGGCATTTGATGGTAAAAATCCTAAGTTTGGCTTTTACCAAGAAGATCAGGAAATATTTGAATGGGTCAGAAAAGATGTAACAACAAAAGACAAAGTCTTTGAAGCTCAAGTTATGGATATAGCAGATGATATTGCTTACAGTGTGCACGACATTGAGGATGCAATTTATGGTAAACACTTCAATCCAAATTCATTGAGCGCACAAGAAGAATTTGATGAAGTTATTAAGGTTGCAAAATCAGAATATGCCCCAGATCTTTCTAGTGATCAATTGAATCAAGCCTTAAATTACTTAATAAGTCAAGAATGGTGGGTGAAAAGCTTCACAGCTATTCAAGTTGAAATGGCTGCCCTAAAGAATATGACCAGTTATTTGATTGGCAAATTCACTGAAGAAATAGAAAAATCCACAAAAACTGAAAATAAGTCAACAAACTTAACCAGATATAACGCCAAATTAGTTGTGCCTAGTGACACCAGATCACAGATAGCAGTATTAAAAGCAGTGGTAAATCTATTTGTCATGCAACGAAAAGGTGCCGCAGAAAATTATGCTAAAGAGCAAGAATTAATTTTATCTATTGTGGCAGGGTTGCAGCAAAATCCTAATAAATTAAATCCGCAGTTCAAGTCCCAGTTTGATAGTGCTACAAATGAAAAAGATGCCAAAAGAGCAATAATTGACCAAGTTGCAAGCCTGACAGACTCTTCAGCAAGAAGACTTGCCCAAGAATTTGTAGGCTAGGACTCATGGCTGGAAGAATCAGAAACGAAGACGTTGTTCTAGTTAGAGAACGAGCTCGAATCGATGAAGTTGTTCGAGAACATGTCTCTTTAAAAAGTGCAGGTGGGGCAAGTCTTAAAGGTTTATGCCCATTTCATGATGAAAAATCTCCATCGTTTCATGTAACTCCATCAAAAGGTTTTTGGTATTGCTTTGGATGTGGCGAAGGTGGTGATGTCATTGGTTTTTTGCAAAGAATTGAACATTTATCTTTTGCTGAAGTCGTTGAGAAATTAGCTGGAAAATATAATATTTCACTCAGGTATGACGAATCTTCCTATAAAACAGGTGTAAATGCAGGACAGCGAACCAGATTAGTAGAAGCAAACAAACTAGCGGCAGAATTTTTTGCAAGTAATTTGAATTCCCCCGAGGCAGATACTGGAAGAAAATTCTTAACAGAAAGAGGATTTGACAAAGAGGCAGCACTTAAATTTGGTGTGGGATATGCACTTAAAGGTTGGGACTCGTTAACAAATCATCTTAAACAAAAAGGTTTTACTGAAGCTGAATTAACTTTGGCAGGATTATCTGTTGCAGGTCAACGTGGAGTTTATGACAGATTCAGGGGAAGATTAACTTGGCCTATTAGAGATGCAAGCGGAGATGTTGTTGGGTTTGGGGCACGACGTTTATATGACGATGATCAAGGTCCAAAATATTTAAACACCCCTGAAACACCAGTTTATAAAAAAAGCCAAGTCTTGTATGGAATTGATTTAGCTAGAAAAGATATTGCAACAAGTAAGCAAGCCGTAATTGTTGAGGGCTACACAGATGTGATGGCTTGTCACCTAGCAGGAGTTACAACCGCTGTGGCAACTTGCGGTACTGCATTTGGTGAAGATCACGCTCGGGTTTTAAGAAGATTTCTGATGGATCAAGAACAACTTCGCGGCGAAATTATTTACACCTTTGACGGTGACGAAGCAGGTAGAAAAGCAGCTTTGAAAGCATTTAATCTAGATCAGTCTTTTGTGGCCCAAACATTTGTGGCGGTTGAATCTTCAGGTCTTGATCCATGTGAATTAAGACAAAAAAGTGGCAATGACGCTATTTTGGCATTAGTTAAATCAAGAGTTCCACTATTTGAATTTGTCATAAAGTCAACAATTGCCAGCTTTGATCTAAACACGGCAGAGGGGAGAGTTTCTGCATTAAGAGCAGCAGCACCAGTTGTGGCAGGAATTAAAGATGTTGCGTTAAGACCTGAATACACCAGAATGCTTGCAGGTTGGCTTGGTGCAGATTCAAATACTGTGGTGCAAGCTGTCGGTTCAGCTTCAAACAAACGAAGTCGCATTGATACAGATAATTTGAACAATAAACCAGAAGTTAAAGAGATCCTGAAAGATACTGTAGAAACTTCTATGGAAAGAGAATGCTTAAAACTTACCTTTCAATTTCCTGATCTTGTAACTACTTGGTTTACCCAGTTGTCCCCAGATTGTTTTTCTCATCCAAAATATAGAGAAATATTTGAATCGATTTCTAATATTGAACTTAGTGAAATTTCAGCCAACACTGCCCATGATTCAACTGAGGATGCTGAACAAAGAGCTTTAATCGCAGCACTTTCAGTTGAAGAATTTAAAGCAAATGTTGAACCACGCTATGTTGATTCTGTTTTTGCCCGAGTGTTAGAAATTAATGCAGGTCGAACAATTGCTGATCTCAAGAGCCAACTTCAAAGACTAGATCCTCAAAGCCAAAGCTCTGAACATGATCGAATGTTTCAGCAACTTTTGAGCATCGAAGAATTTAGAAGGGCTTTGCGAGAGCAGTCTTTGGGCACATCGTGAGTAACCTCAAGAGACCTATTTTGCATGTTGTTGGTAAGTTTGCATTCGCGTTAAAAGTCATTCCCGCATAGCTCAATTGGCAGAGCACTCGACTGTTAATCGAGTGGTTCCTGGTTCGAGTCCAGGTGCGGGAGCTTCATTAAACCGAAAGTAACAAAAAATGTCAGGCACCATTGCACTAGTTGGTTCAGGTGAGTGGTTACCTGTTATGCAAGATATTGAAAAAGAATTGTTAATCGATAGACCACCTATTTATGTTCAACTCTCCACTGCTGCTGGTCAAGAAAGTAAATCAAGAATTGAACATTGGAAAAACCTTGGAATTAATCAGGCAAAAGCTTTAAATGTTGAATCAAGATGGTTACCGGTCTTGGATAAAGAAAGTGCTAATAACCCAGAATATGCCGAAAAAATAACTGGTGCAGGGTTAATTTACTTAAGTGGTGGTGATCCAACTTATTTAGCTGAGACATTAAGAGACACTATCGTGTGGCAAACCATCGTTAAAGAATGGCAAAATGGTGCATCACTTGGTGGATGTAGTGCTGGTGCGATGGCTTTAACGACTTGGGTTCCAACTATGAAGATAAAAATTGGTAAACATACTGACCATGTAAAAGGTTTAGGTTTATTGCCAAACATTAGAGTTATCCCACATTTTGATCGCATGCTTGGCTGGATCCCCGACATCATTACGAGGTATTTAATTAACACTCCACCAGGAGTCACGTTAGTGGGAATTGATGAAAACACTGCATTAGTCGGTGGAATTGATCACTGGGTTGTGAAAGGTAAACAATCAGTTTGGGTCTTAACAGATAAAGGAAGAACTGAATTTAAGCCTGGAGAATCACTTATAACAAATTAAGCTTTGTGTTTATACCAATCAACATGAATTGGATCAAGAGGTTTTTTGCCTTGAATTAGATCGGCAGCTCTCTCAGCAACCATCATTACTGGAGCATAGATATTTGCATTAGTGACATATGGAAACACAGAAGCATCAACAACTCTTAAACCATCTACTCCATGAACCTTCATAGTGTTTGGATCTACAACTGACATTTCATCTGTTCCCATTTTTGCAGTACATGATGGGTGATATGCAGTTTCGCTATCCTTGGCAACCCACTTTAAAATTTCTTCATCAGTACTGACTGAAACACCTGGAGAGATTTCTCCTCCATTGAATTCATCCATGGCAGGCTGAGTCAAAATATTTCTGGCAACTCTTATTGCCTCAACCCATTCTCTTTTATCTTGTGCAGTTGATAAATAGTTAAACAAAATAGCTGGCTTTGTGTATGGATTGCTGTCTTTAATTTTCACATGTCCACGCGCATCTGAATACATAGGACCGATATGAATCTGGTAACCATGACCTTTTGCTGTCACGGTTCCGTCATAGCGAACCGAAATAGGTAGAAAATGAAACATTAAGTTTGGATATTTAACTTCATCATTACTTCTTGAAAATCCGCCACCTTCAAAGTGATTGGAGGCTCCTGGACCTTTTCTAAAAAATAACCAAGCAGCGCCAATAAATGGTCTTCTCCACAGCTGTAAATTAGGTTGCAATGAGACAGGTTTTTTGCATGAATATTGAACATAAACTTCTAAATGATCTTGTAAGTTTTCTCCCACACCTGGTAAATCTTTAACAACCGGAATTCCTAATGATGTCAAATGCTTTGCATCACCCACACCTGAAAGTTGCAATATTTGTGGAGTATTGATTGCTCCACCACATAAAATAATTTCTTTGCCTCGAATAAATTCTTTTTTCTTACCAAAAAGTGTTCTAAAAGTAACTTCCACACCCACAGCAGTTTTTCCTTCAAAAACAACTTTTTCTACCATTGCACGCGTTTTAATAGTTAAATTCTTTCTTTTTTTCACAGGGTGCAGATAGGCACGTGCTGAGGAAAGTCTTTTTCCGCGTCGGACATTTCTGTCGAAAGGTCCAAAACCTTCTTGTTTATAACCATTCACATCATCTGTTAATGGGTATCCAGCTTGAACTGCTGATTTAAAAAATGATTGAAATAATGGATTTTTTGCTGGCCCCTTTTCCAATTCAAGTGGACCGCTATGACCTCTATAAACTTCATCTTTAACATCAATTGAATTTTCCATTTTTTTGAAATAAGGCAGACAATGTGCAAAATCCCAGTTATCTAAACCTTTATCACTGGCCCAACGTTCATAATCCATAGGATTTCCGCGTTGAAAAATCATGCCATTAATTGATCCTGATCCGCCTAATATTTTTCCTCGTCCGTGATACACGCGGCGATTATTCATAAAAGGTTCTGGCTCTGATTGATATTTCCAGTCATAAAATTTGCTACCAATTGGAAAAGTTAAGGCTGCTGGCATGTGAATAAAAACATCCCACCAATAATCAGGACGACCAGCTTCTAGAACTAAAACTTCGTTTTGTTCATTCTCACTCAGGCGATTACCTAAAACAGAACCAGCACTGCCACCACCAACGATTATGTAGTCAAAGGTTTTTGTCATTTGAAATTACCTTCAGCACTTTCTACAACGTTTGTTAACAACATTGCTCGAGTCATTGGTCCTGTGCCTCCGGGCATAGGGGAGAAGTAACCAGCTATTTCTTGCACTTGTGGATCTATATCTCCCACCAAACCATTATCGGTTCTGGTTATTCCAACATCAATAAGGGCAGCACCTTTTTTTATCATGTTTGGTTTTACTAAGTGGGGCACTCCTGCTGCAGCAATCACAATATCTGCTGAAAGTAAGTGACTTGTTAAGTCTTTGGTTCCAGTGTGACAAAGAGTTACTGTGGCGTTTTCAGTTTTTCTTGTTAAAAGCAATCCTAAAGGTCTTCCCACTGTTACACCTCGACCGATGATGACAATTTTGGCACCATTTATTTCAATTTTGTAAGTTCGAAGTAATTCAATTATTCCTCGCGGTGTGCAGGGTAGTGGTCCATTTTGACCTAACACAAGTTTTCCAAGATTTGTTGGATGCAATCCATCTGCATCTTTTTGAGGGTTAATGGCCTCTAAAGCTTGATTTGAATCTAAACCACCAGGTAGTGGTAGCTGAATGATAAAACCTGTGCAACTTGCATCATTATTCAACTTTTCAATTGAATTCATAACATCTAATTGAGAAGCAGTCTTAGGTAAATCTATTCTTATTGAGTTAATTCCAACTTCAGCACAATCTTTATGTTTTCCACCCACATAGGCGTGAGAGCCGGCATCATCTCCAACTAAAATTGTGCCCAATCCTGGGTTGATTCCCTTACTTTTTAAATCTTGAACTCTTTTAATTAAGTTAGTTTTAATCTTTTGAGCCGTGGCTTTACCATCAAGTATTACTGCTGACATGTAATTTCCTTTATTTCTTTAAGTATTCAATTGATGCATCTGTCATGAAATTCCACAGATGTTGAGCAAATGAAGCACGGACATATAAATGATAGACGCCAACTGGGCCGTGATAAATAATCACAGGTGATCTTGAGAGCACTCCTTGAGCACACATCCCTGATTTGAACTCTTTGGGATCAAGATTGTTTTCCCATCCATGTTCTAATACTTCTTGGGCATATTTTCCTGAAACTTCGATGAATGTTCTTTGACCAGATGAGTCAACTATGGAAGCAAATTCATTTCCTATAGCAGCTCTAATTTTGACCTCGTGATTTCTATTTGCTCCAACTACCATCCACCAGTCAGGACCAAGTGTAAGTACAGTGAAACTTTTTGATCTAAAAG
>SXYE01000003.1 GCA_005789325.1 Actinomycetota bacterium | reverse complement strand
TAAAGATATTCGAGTGCTACTTGTGAAGTTGGCGGATCGACTACATAACATGCGAACTTTAGAATTTTTGCCAACAGAAAAACAAGAACAAAAAGCTCGTGAAACTTTAGAAATATTCGCACCCCTTGCTCATCGCCTGGGAATGAATGCAATTAAGTGGGAATTAGAAGATCTATCTTTTGCAGGACTCTATCCAAAAATGTATGACGAAATTGTGAACCTAGTAGTACAACGAACTCCTCAACGAGACAGAGAAATAGCAGAAGTCATTGAATCAGTTCAAAAAGATTTATCTGCAGCAAAGATAAAAGCAGATTTAAGTGGTCGACCAAAGCATTTCTATTCTGTTTACCAAAAGATGATCGTACGAGGTAGAGAATTCAATGAGATTTATGACTTGATTGGCATAAGGATTTTGGTTGATGATGTTCGTGATTGCTATGCCACATTAGGAACAATTCATGCCAGGTGGAATCCGGTTCCAGGCCGATTCAAGGATTACATTGCAATGCCTAAATTCAATCTCTATCGCTCACTGCACACAACTGTTATTGGTTCCAATGGTCGACCAATTGAATTTCAAATCAGAACCCATGACATGCATAAAGAAGCAGAATATGGGGTAGCAAGTCATTGGCGTTATAAGGAACGACAAGGAAGTGAAACTAAACCAGCTGATGAGATGGCTTGGTTACGCCAACTTGTTGATTGGCAAAAAGAAACTGAAGATCCAGATGAATTCCTTGATTCTTTGCGCTATGACTTAGGTCAGCAAAACGAAATCTTTGTGTTCACTCCAGCTGGAGATGTGATCGCATTGCCAACAGGAGCAACACCGGTTGATTTTGCATATGCCGTTCATACAGAAGTTGGAAATCACTGTGTTGGGGCAAGAGTTAATGGAAAACTTGTTTCACTTGATTCAAGTCTTGCTAGTGGTGACAATGTTGAAATTTTTACCACGAAATCAGAAACAGCAGGGCCATCTCAAGACTGGTTAAATTTTGCAGTTTCAACCAGAGCTAAAAGCAAAATAAAAGCATGGTTTACTAAAGAAAGACGTGAAGAACATCTTGAACAAGGCAAAGATGAAATTGCCAAGTTGTTAAGAAAGCAAAATCTTCCACTTCATCGCCTCATGGCCAATCAAGCGTTAGTTGCAGTGGCACACGAATTAAGAATTAAAGGCATTGATGAGCTCTATTCAGCAATTGGTGAAGGAAAAGTCAGTGCTCAAAGTGTTGTGAATAAGTTGTTGCAATTACATGGGGGAGAAGAAGGGGCAAGTGAGGATTTAGCAGAAGCAATTGCACCAACCCGAGTCAGAAGAAGTGGATCGGATACAAATTCTCCAACCGTAAATGTTAAAGGAATTGACAAGGTTTATACCCGTTTAAGTAGATGTTGTACTCCTGTGCCAGGTGATGAAATATTTGGTTATGTCACCAGAGGAGAAGGAGTTTCTGTTCATCGAGTTGATTGCACCAATGCTGAAGATTTAATGAAAGAAAAAGAAAGAATTGTGGAAACTTCTTGGCCAGAATCTGGAACAGGAATCTATTTGGTCAACATTCAAGTCGAAGCATTAGACAGAAATGGCTTGTTATCTGATGTAACCAGAACTTTGAGTGAGCACCATGTAAACATTTTGAGCGCATCTGTTTCGACCTCTAGAGATCGAATTGCGCTATCAAGATTTGCTTTTGAAATGGCTGATCCAAAACATTTGGGAAGTGTTTTGGCTGCAGTTAAGAATATCGCTGGAGTTTACGACGTTTATCGTGTTTAGCGAGTGAAATCAGCTAACGCTGTTTTTGTTGCTTCTAGAAGCATCTTTTGACTTTCAATAGTTAGCGCTAACTTTTCTGCCTTCTTAGTATCCCCTGAAGATAAAGCTGATTCTCTTTCTTTCTCAGTTTTAATCAATTTGGTTTCAATTAATTCCATAGTTGATTGTGCTCGGGCACTTTTTGCTGGATCTGTTCGATTCAATTCGTTTTTCTCAGCATTGCGTATTGCTTCTTCAACAGCTTTTAATCTTGCTTCAATTTTGTCTTTATCTTTTCGTGAAACATGGCCTATCTTGCTCCACTCTTCTTGAATAGGTTTCAAAGCTTGACGAGCAGATTTAATGTCTGTTATCGGAAGAATTTTTTCCGCTTTCTCAGCAAGAACTTTTTTGGCTTCAAGATTCTTTGAATGTTCTTCATCTAAAACTGACAAGGCAGCAGTTCTTGCGGCAAAAAACACATCTTGCGCAAGTTTAAATTCTTTCCACAACTTTTGCTCATCTTTTCTTTCAAGTATTGGTGCTGATTTCCATTTAGCCATCAGGTTTCTAAATTTGTTTGCGGTGTCATTCCATTCTTTGGAATCAGCTATCGCTTTGGCCTGGGTCACAATTTCAGACTTAATCTTTGATGCTTCTTTTCTACCTGATTCAAGAGTTGCAAAATATTGTCTTCTGGTCTTATCAAAAGCTGAACGAGCAGCACTAAATCTTTTCCAAAGAGCTTGTTCTTCAGATTTTGCACCGTGAGGAAGTTTCTTCCATTCCTCCACTATTTCTTTAAATCTTTGAGTGGTTACTTTCCATTGCTTTGAATTAACAAGTTTCTCAGCCTCTTCAACAAGTTGCTTTCTTTTTTCCATGGCTTTTTCTTTAGCTAGTGCCTTGGCAGCAGAAAATTCCGCTTTTTTAACTGCTGCTAGTACTTTAAGTTCTTCGATTTTGGTGGACAGAATGCTTATATCGCCAACAAAGTTGGGGGTTTCTAAACTTGTTTTTACTCTTTCAATTAACTTAAAAACAGCGTCGGCATTGCCTTTGCCTTCTTTAAGTCTTTGAAGTGCAAGTGATAATTCATTTTCAATTTCATGATATTTACGTATATAGAAAGCTAAACCATCATTTGGATCGCCAGCAGCCCATTGACCAACTTGTTTTTCAGAACCATCTGGCATTTTTACTAACACAGTGCCATCATTTTCAACTCGACCGAAGTCTGTTGAACTAGTGCTAGTGGTCATCGGACTAGTGGTCTGCTTTCTTCATGGTTACTAACTTATTGTTACTTTCGTAGATTCAATCGTGACGCCTGTGGCAGGCGCTCCATCGGGACCCCCGTCAATCACGCCAGCACTAGCAATTGTCTGAACAATTTCTAATCCACTAGTTATGGTGCCCCAGATTGTGTAATCAGGTCCCAGGGTTGTGTCTTGGTAAACCAAGAAGAACTGGGAACCAGATGTTCCAGGTCCAGCGTTTGCCATTGCAACAGTTCCTGCTGGATAGTTGTTTTCAATTGGTTCTGGAAGATTTTCATCTGGAATATTGAAACCAGGTCCACCAGTTCCGGTACCAGTTGGATCGCCACATTGCAGAACAAAGATTCCTGCTGTTGTTAGTCGGTGACAAATTGTGTTATCAAAATAATTTTTTTGTGCTAGAGCAGCTAAGGCATTAACTGTAAGGGGTGCAAGAGCGGGAAGAGTTTCGATAACAATTTCACCCTGATTAGTTGTAAAAGTTATTTGAGCTTTGTTTGATTCAGTGATGCCAGCTGTTGGCAAATCTGCTACCGGTGCTTGTGGTTCTGATGCATCTTGAGGATTTGATGCTCCACCAATTCCAACAATTACTGTTCCAACAATGATTGCAATAGCTGTGAAAAGTGCTATATAGACAGTTGATTTCTTTGTTGTGTTTGAGCGATCTTGGTCAGACATTTAATACCTTTCAATGCTATTTGCGTATTTGTGGATTGATTAAAGTCTAGGCTGTTACCAAAATAGGACAAAATCCGAGTAGAGGATTGAATAAGTAAATGCTGATTAAGTCATTTCCAGCCGGGCCTTGGGCGACAAATTGCTACTTGGTTGCCAATGAAGCCAATTCAGAATGCGTCATTATTGATCCAGGCTTTGAATCCCTTTCAGGTATTAAACGCATCGCGGAACAATTTGGCCTTCATCCTGTTGCAACGTTATTGACTCATGGACATATGGATCACGTTTGGTCTGTGGTTCCACTTTGTAATCAACACAACATTTCTGCTTACTTACACACCGATGATGAATGGATGATCACTGAACCTGAGAAAGCTTATTCCAAAAGTGGATGGCAAGAAATAGTAAATATGTCTGGAGGAATTCCTGATTACAAACCAAAAGACTTAAAACTCTTAAAAGAGAATAAAACTCTAGATTTAGCGGGAATCAAATTTAAGTCACATCACGCACCCGGCCACACAGAAGGATCAACTGTTTTTGAAACAGGAAATCATTTGTTTTCTGGAGATGTTTTATTCAATCGAGGTATTGGCAGAACTGATTTGCCCGGTGGCAATGCCAGCGCCATGGATCACACTTTGGCCAATGTAATTCTTAAATTTCCTGATGTTATGAGCGTTTATCCAGGACACGGACCGTCTACAACAATCCAAGATGAGCGAACAAGTAACCCTTACCTGCGACACTTGGTTTAGAAATATTTTCAATTGGGGAGTAGATAAGAGTGGCTGGACAGTTCCAAGCACCAAAAGGTGTTCCTGATTATTTCCCTCCTCGAAGCAACTCATTTTTAGCTGTACAAAATGCAATTGGAAATGCCGCAACTTTAGCTGGTTATGGATACGTAGAACTTCCGGTTTTTGAAGATGTGAAT
Organism: Actinomycetota bacterium; assembly: GCA_005789325.1. Lineage (GTDB taxonomy): Bacteria > Actinomycetota > Actinomycetes > S36-B12 > UBA5976 > ATZT02. Next base: position 1,881 of record SXYE01000003.1, on the reverse strand, counting down.
CTTTTTGTCAGAGGAATTGGTGAATCCACTGATGTAGTTAGTAAAGAAATGTATGTCTTCGATGATCGTGGTGGAAGAACACTTGCGTTAAGACCTGAAGGAACAGCTGGTGTTGCTCGTTTAGTTATTGAACACGGATTAGATCGAGGACAACTTCCAGTAAAACTTTGGTACAAGGGACCATTTTTTAGAGCAGAGCGTCCACAACTTGGAAGGTATAGACAATTACAACAAGTGGGAATTGAAGCAATTGGTGCACCAGATCCTGCATTAGATGTTGAAGTCATAACTGTGGCAGATGATGCTTTTCGATCACTAGGTTTAAGAAACTTTAATTTGATGCTAACTTCACTTGGTTGTGCAAATTGTCGACCAAAATATCGAGATAAGTTAAGTAAATTTCTCTCGAACCTTGATTTAGATGAAGAGACAAAAACTAGAGCAAAAGTAAACCCTTTGAGAGTGCTTGATGATAAAAGAGCAGAAGTCCAAAAACAATTAAATAGTGCACCATTAATGATTGATGAATTATGTGAAGATTGCTCGAAATACCATAAAGAAGTAGAAGAATTATTGAAAGCAACTGAAATTGCATTTAAACCAGCGCCAAGACTTGTAAGAGGACTTGATTACTACACCAGAACAACATTTGAATTTGATCATCCTGAATTAGGTGCACAATCTGGAATTGGTGGAGGTGGTCGATATGACGGTCTTATGGCTTCTCTTGGTGGTCAAGATTTAAGTGGCATTGGATTTGGAATTGGTACAGATAGAACTTTGATGGCTTGCGAAGCTGAAAACTTAATTGTGGGAGATCTTTCTTTAGTTGATATTTTTATCGTTCCAATCGGCGACAAAGCTAATTCATTAGCCGTTTCTTTGTTACAACAAATAAGAGCAGCTGATCTCAGAGCTGATATGGCATATGGAGACCGCGGACTTAAAGGAGCGATGAAAGCAGCAGATAAAAGTGGTGCCAGATTTGCTGTGGTAATTGGAGATGAAGAAGTAAGTAATTCCCAGGTTCAAATTAAGAATCTAGGGGATTCCACGCAAGCCCAAGTCGCAATAGGCGACATGGTTGCGCACTTGCTCCAAGTGATACGACAGACTGAGAACTAATAGAAAATTTTGTATTTTTTGGTAGCAAAAAAGGAAGTAGTTTAGGTGTTAAGAACACACGTTGCTGATGCTCTTCGAGCAATTGATGCTGAAGTCAAAGTCACTCTTGCAGGCTGGGTAGGAAACCGTCGAGACCATGGTGGCGTTGCTTTTATTGACTTAAGAGATGCTTCAGGAATTGTGCAAGTAGTTGTCCATGACGAAAAACTTGCTCATGATCTAAAACCAGAAACTTGCGTGCAAATAAAAGGTCAAGTCAAATTAAGACCAAAAGGTAATGAAAACAGTGATTTACCAACAGGAGCAATAGAAGTCTTTGCCAATGAAGTAAATGTTTTATCGCTGTCCCAAGCACTACCGTTTCAAATTGATAAAGAAGTAGATGTTAATGAAGAAGCAAGACTTAAATATCGCTATCTAGATTTAAGAAGACCTGGTGGACCAGGTTCCGCTCTAAGAATCAGAAGCAAAGTAAGTCAATATGCCCGCGATGTTTTATTGAATGATGATTTCATCGAAATTGAAACACCAACACTTACTCGATCCACCCCTGAAGGTGCTAGAGACTTTCTGGTACCAGTAAGACTGCAACCTGGATCTTGGTATGCGTTGCCACAATCTCCACAATTATTCAAACAATTGTTAATGGTGGGCGGGATGGAAAGATATTTCCAAATCGCACGCTGTTATCGAGATGAAGATTTCAGAGCTGATCGTCAACCAGAATTCACTCAACTTGATACTGAAATGTCTTTT